>NZ_JACJSM010000018.1 GCF_014698145.1 Oscillatoria sp. FACHB-1406
CCTGAGTGAAATGAAAGAGGAAATAAAAAATTTAACACATTATCACTGGTTACATTTTCTCTAATTCTTTCGGTGGGTATCGCAACCGGATTTGGTATTAAGAATTAGCGTAGCATCATGAAGCGATCGTATATTCTAGATTTGGAAGAATTCACAAATAGGGTTTATCGATGAGCGTTACTATTTCCGACGAAGTATTACAGCAACTCCAAATGTCTGACGCTGAGTTGCTGAGAGAAATTTCAGTTTTGCTGTTTCAACAGGAACGGTTTACCCTCGGACAGGCGAGTCAGTTTGCTAGGATGAGTCAGCTAGAGTTCCAAAAATTACTTGCACGTCGCCAAATTCCTCTCCATTACGATTTGGCAGAACTCAGAGAAGATGTCAAAATTCTAGAAGCGAATGACTGGCGATGATTGTTGTCAGTAATACCTCGCCCATTCAGGAGAGTATTAAAGATGGTGCGTTACGGCGCGCCGAAAAATCAATCCTTATTTTCCCAAATTTAGCTCGCGCCTAACACACCCTACACAAGAACTTAGCCCGAACTAAGTAGGGTGTGTTAGCGAAGCGTAACGCACCATTTCTAAAAGCACGATTTCCTAAGAGGACATAGCAGTGCTATGTCCCGCAAAGCGAAAAATTTATTGCATTGCGATTGGGAATTGGTATGAAGGAGTAAGGTAGAGCAAGGTCAATACCCACTTGACGACGACTATCACCCCTTAGAAAGGAGTGGCTTTATGACCGCAACGCCCGTAAAATTGTGGACTGTCGAGGATTATCACCGCATGATAAAGGCGCAAATTCTCACTCATGAGGATCGCGTCGAACTGGTAGAAGGGCAAATCTTATCTATGAACCCCCAACAGCCTCCCCATGCTGCTGCGACTCAACGCACATCGGACTGTTTAAGAACGTTACTAGCCGGTAAAGGAACAATCCTAAGATTTCCGAAGCGAAAAATAATGTGTTTGGAATTCAAACGGGAATTGCGGTGATGTTTTTAGTAAGAACCCGGAAGAAAAAAAACATGACAATAGAAGCAAAAATTTTGACCAACATTGCAAAACTGCCTGACTCCGTTAAACAAGCTGTGTTTCTTTACACGGAGTTTTTAGTCAGTCAGTACGCAGAGGTGCTTCCCGATAAGACGGAAGAAGACTCAGAAAAACAATGTTTTGCAGGTTCGATGAAAGGAATTTTTGTTTTGCCCTTGCCTGAAGATTTTAATGAATCAATGGAGTCGAGCGATCCGGCTAAGAATGCAATGCTCGAAAAAAAGTATGGGTATGGAAGTTTAGCTAGAAAAATTACGATGTCTGATGATTTTGACGAACCTCTAGAAGATTTTAAGGAATATTAAGCTGTCTCTTAAATAAAGCGATTGGAAATTCAGGAGTTATACTATGTCCAGATTGCGGGTGACGCAGTATCAGGCGGAAGTTGAAAAAATTATTCGCTACGGCGGTTCTAAAAAAGAAACCAGTATTCGCAATGCCTTCGAGCGGTTACTGAATGAATACTGCGCGCCGCGTAACTATCTGCTAATTCCAGAACTGGACTACAAAACGAAGTTTAATACAACGGTGTTTCCGGATGGTACGGTAAAGGATGCGATTCGACTCGAGCATGGTTGGTGGGAAAGTAAGGACGAATACGACCGACTCGATGAAGAAATTGATAAGAAGTTTGAGAAAGGCTATCCGGACGAAAATATTTTGTTTGAGGATTCTCAGACGGCGGTGCTGATTCAACAGAGTCAAGAAGTGGCTCGGGTTTCGATGCGAGATGCGGAATCACTCGATAAGTTGCTGAATTTTTTCGTCGATTACGAACGCCCGGAAGTGAAAGATTTTCGGGCAGCAATTCACAAGTTCAAGGAAGATATTCCCCATATTTTGGTGGCGCTGCGAGATATTATTACGCAGCAGGAAGCAAACAATCGCCAGTTTTGCGATCGGCGCAATACCTTTCTGGATGTTTGCCGCCAGTCGATTAACCCAGAAATTGAGATTTTTGATATCCATGAGATGCTGATTCAGCACATTCTCACGGAGGATATTTTTACTAATATTTTCCACGATTCCCAATTCCACCGCGAAAATAATATTGCGCGGGAACTGTCGGAGATTATCAATACATTTTTTACGGGGGCGACGCGGAAAAATACGCTCAAGAGTATCGAGCATTACTATGCGGTGATTCGGCGCAAGTCGGAGAATATTGCCAACCATCACGAAAAGCAGAAGTTTCTCAAAGCGGTGTACGAAAATTTCTACAAAGCGTACAATCCGAAGGCAGCAGACCGCCTGGGAATCGTGTATACGCCGAATGAAATCGTTCGTTTCGCGATCGAAAGTACGGATTATTTAGTCCACAAACACTTCGGTAAATTGTTAAGCGATCCGGGGGTGGAAATTTTAGATCCTTGCACGGGAACGGGAACGTATGTGACGGAACTGATTGAATATCTTCCTGCTTCTAAGTTGGAGCATAAATACAAGCATGAGATTCATTGCAATGAAGTGGCAATTTTGCCTTATTA
The DNA here is from genome assembly GCF_014698145.1 of Oscillatoria sp. FACHB-1406. Lineage (NCBI taxonomy): Bacteria > Bacillati > Cyanobacteriota > Cyanophyceae > Oscillatoriales > Oscillatoriaceae > Oscillatoria > Oscillatoria sp. FACHB-1406. The sequence continues at coordinate 2,549 of NZ_JACJSM010000018.1, forward strand.
CATTGCCAATTTAAATATTGAGTTCACCTATCAGCAAAAGATGGGGCATTACGAGGAGTTCAAAAATATTTGTTTAGTCGATACGCTGGATCATTGTACGGTAGCGGGGCATCAATTCGATTTGTTTGCAATGAGCGTGCAGAATACGGCGCGAATTCAGCAGCAGAACGAAAGAACGATTTCGGTGATTATTGGGAATCCGCCTTATAATGCTCATCAGGATAACTTTAATCAGCGCAACGCCAATCGGTTTTATAAAGGAATTGATAAAGCAATTAAGGAAAGTTATATCAAAGAAGGGACGGCTCAAAATCAAATTGTGGTTTACGATATGTATACCCGTTTTTATCGATGGGCTTCCGACCGTCTTGGCGAAAATGGTATAATTGCTTTTATTACAAATCGCTCGTTTATCGATTCTAAAACGTTTGATGGCTTTCGCAAGTGTGTCGAGCGCGAGTTCGATTATATTTACATTGTCGATACTCAGTCAGATGTGAGGAACAATCCTAAAATTTCTGGCACGAAAAATAATGTCTTTGGCATTCAAACGGGGATTGCAATAATGTTTTTAGTCCGAGCGCGAAAGGAGCAAAAAATATGACAATAGAAGCCACTATTTTGAAAAATGTAGAAAAGCTGCCTGACTCCGTAAAACAAGCAGTTCTTTTGTATACCGAATTTCTGGTCAGTCAATATGCTAATGGAAAGCCTGAAGAAGCACAGGAAAAGCCTAAAAAGAAACGTTTTGCAGGCTCGATGAAGGGAACATTTGTTTTACCTTTACCGGATGACTTTGATGAGCCGTTAGAAGATTTCAAGGACTATATGTAATGCCCTCTCTTTTGCTAGATACTCACACATTTATCTGGTTGTCAGAAAACGATTCTAATTTGCCAGTTTCTACGCGAGACAGGATTGAGGAGACAGAGGACGTATTTGTTAGTATTGCAAGTTTTTGGGAGATTTCAATTAAGCTAACAATTGGTAAACTCTCTTTGCAGGCTGACTTTGATGAAATTGAAGCAAGGTTTGCAGAAACACGCTTTCAATTATTACCGATTTTGATGAGGGATACGGTTCAACTTCGTCGATTGCCTCTTCATCATCGCGACCCATTCGATCGCATTCTTGTCGCCCAAGCAATCAATCATTCTCTAGCTCTTGTGAGTGCGGATGCGGCTTTTGATGCTTATCCAATTCAGCGAGTGTGGATATGAATACGGCCAAAATTTTCTACTTTACTTTACAGGACGAGCAAACCAAGGAAGAAAAGCTCGATTGGTTCGAGCGGACGCGATTTGAGGATATTCCGTTCGATCGCGTTACGCCGGATTGCAAGGCGAATTGGATTAATTTAACGGATAACGATTTTGATAGTTTATTGCCGTTGATTGATAAGGCGGTTAAAGCGGGAAAATCTCAGGAGGCAGTTTTTCAGCTTTTTTCAGCAGGAGTCAAGACTCAACGAGACGAGTGGGTATACGACTTCTCAAAAGATGCTTTGATTGAGCGGATGAAGTATTTTGTGGAAGTTTATCAAGAGCGTTTAGAACAAGGAAAAAGACGAGAACTTGATATTAAGTGGGATCGAGAACTGAATAAGTACATAGAACGTAAAATCCCAAAAAAATATAAGTATAGTTCAGTAGTGCTTAGTTCGTGGCGGCCATTTATAAAAAAATATTTTTATTCGGATAAACATTTCAATGGGATGACTTATCAAATCCCTAACATTTTCAATCAGGACAGAAAAAACGCAACTATTCAGATTCTAGTGTTGACAAAATATGCAATTTCTGTAGCTGGTACAAAAAAAACGGCATTTTTTACTCTGCTCTGTAAATTTATCTTATTTGTTGCATATAAGTATAAAACAGCTTTAAATGCAAGCTCAGCCCCTGAATACTTACAAGAAGACAATGCAGTAATTTTCTGTACAGACGTTGGCACGCAATCACCTTTTATTTTAACGGCAGCAGACTGTATTCCTAATTTGCATTTAGTGGGTACTACTGCCCAATGCCTTCCCCTCTACCGCTACGACGAAAACGGAAACCGCATCGATAACATCACCGATTGGGGTTTAACCCAATTCCAAACCCATTACAACGACTCCACCATTACCAAAGAAGCCATCTTCCATTACACTTACGCCGTTCTCCACCACCCCACCTACCGCAGCAAATACGAACTCAATCTCAAACGAGAATTTCCTCGTCTCCCCTTCTATCCCGACTTCCAGCAATGGGCAGCTTGGGGCAAAGAGTTGATGGATTTGCACTTGAACTATGAAACCATCGAACCTTATCCTTTACGCCGAATTGAGAAAGGTTCCGCGAAGGCAAAAAGCGAAGCAGCCGTGCAAGAATCTCTGCTTCCGACAGCCGCCCCTGACTCCAGTAAACCGATTAAACCCACGGTTCCTAAAGCAAAATTGAAGGCGGAGAAAACTGAGGGAAAAATACTTGTGGATACGGCGACGACATTAGAGGGGGTTCCCGCGATCGCGTGGGAATACAAACTTGGCAACCGCTGCGCCCTAGAATGGATACTCGACCAATATAAAGAGAAAAAACCGAAAGACCCGACGATCGCGAAACTTTTCAATACTTACAAGTTTGCTGACTATAAGGAGTCCGTGATTGACCTGTTGCAACGGGTTTGCACCGTCAGTATCAAAACAATGGAACTCATTAAACAAATGCCAACCGAGTGAAAATCGAGTAATACCAATTAAAAATTAAAAATTAAAAAACCTAGAGATATAGCAGTTTTCACATGAATGAGGTACACCCAGCGGGCGAATACCATTCGCCCCTACGGGGCGGCTCCAATTTTCGAGGGAACCTCAAGGGGCGCTTGATTGTCGAGGTTCCCTCGACAATCAAGCGCCGCCCCGTGAAAACAGCGCCCCTACCGATTTGATTTTTGGAACTGTACCTCACGCAAGCGAACAACGCTATATAACTCAGAATAATGGCAGTAAGAATCAAATTATGAGGTGCGTTACGCTGTCGCTAACACACCCTACTTTCTTAATAAAAACTGCTGCCCTGAAGTGTCACTCAAATTAATGGTGCGTTACGGCGCGCCGAAAAATCAATTCTTATTTTCGCAAATTTGGCTCGCGCCTAACACACCCTACACAAGAACTTGGTAGGGTGCGTTAGCCAGAGCGTAACGCACCATCGCGAACATTATTTAGAACGTTAAACCGCTTGCGGGACTTGCGGCTGGAACTGGAACAGCGAATACACGACATTACGACGAATATCGGTCATCACCTCCAAGAACATTTCGTAGCCTTCCTGCTTGTACTCGATTAACGGGTCTTTTTGACCGTAACCGCGCAACCCAATCGATTCGCGTAATCCATCCATTGCTTGCAGGTGTTCCCGCCACAAGGTATCGATTTGCTGCAAGATAAAGAACCGTTCTGCCTGTCGCATCAAACCGGGTTGAATCTGTTCGATTTGATTCTCTTTAAGGTCGTAAGCTTTGCGAACTTCTTCGTGTAAGAAAGTTTTAATTTCGCTCACCGTCATATCTTCTAAATGGGACGGTTGCAAATCTTCCAACAGATAAATAAACTCTTTCACTTTCTCGACCACTTTATCGAGTTCCCACTCTTCCGGCGGCAGTTCGGGGTTAACGAAAACATCCACGATATCGTCCATCGTCCGTTCGGCGTAACCGATGACCTGTTCTTTGAGGTCTAATCCTTCCAAAACGCGGCGACGTTCGGCATAAATGGCGCGGCGCTGATTGTTCATCACTTCGTCGTACTCGAACACCTGTTTGCGGGTGTCGTAGTAGAAGGTTTCGACCTTTTTCTGCGCGCCTTCAAGAGAACGAGTCAGCATTTTCGACTCGATGGGCATATCGTCTTCGACTTGGAAGGCTTTCATCAAACCGGCAACGCGATCGCCCCCAAAAATCCGCAGCAGGTTATCATCCAAACTGAGGAAAAACTTTGTCGAACCGGGGTCGCCTTGCCGTCCGGCGCGTCCCCGCAATTGGTTATCGACGCGACGCGATTCGTGGCGTTCCGTCCCAATGACGTGCAACCCGCCACAAGAAACGACTTCATCGTGTTCGCGGCGCGTAAATTGGTCGTATTCTTTACGGATGCGCTTGTAAACTTCCCGCAGCTTTTCAACCACGGGGTCGCTAGTCGGAGCATTTTCCGAAGCCACTGCCAACTTATCTTCCGCTTCCAATTCTCCTAAACTTTGCAGTCCGTATTGTTGAACGGCAAAATTAACCGCACTTTCCAATAATTCTTCGGTTTGAGGAGACAGTTCGGTCGGGAAAAGATCGACGGTTGCTTTCCAAGTTTTCTTCTTTTTCATGTCGCCGCCAAACCCTTGGGAGCGGTCTCGCTTGCGTCCGAAACCGGGAGCAACGAGGGCATCCGTATCTTCTGGCATGACGATTTTCGGCATGAAGTATTCCCGCACTTTCAATCGCGCCATGTAGTCGGAGTTACCGCCCAAAATGATATCGGTTCCGCGTCCTGCCATGTTCGTGGCGATGGTAACGGCTCCTTTGCGTCCCGCTTGGGCGACGATTTCCGACTCCCGTTCGACGTTTTCCGGGCGCGCGTTGAGGAGGTTATGAGGAATGCCTTTTTTGTGGAGCAAATCTGAAAGCAACTCGGACTTTTCAACGCTGGTCGTTCCGACTAAAACCGGGCGACCCTGTTGGTGCATTTCGGCGCATTCTTCGGCGACGGCTTGCCATTTTGCCGGTTCGGTGCGATAGACAACATCGGATAAGTCCTGCCGTTTGGAAATCAGGTTGGTCGGAATGATGGTGACTTGCAGTTTGTAAATCTTTTCAATTTCTGCTTCTTCGGTTTTCGCCGTCCCGGTCATCCCCGCCAGTTTGGGATAGAGGAGGAAGAAGTTTTGGTAGGTGATGGTGGCGAGGGTTTGGGTTTCGTTTTGAATTTCAACCTTTTCTTTGGCTTCGATGGCTTGATGCAATCCATCGCTCCAACGCCGTCCTTGCAGTACCCGTCCGGTAAATTCATCGACGATGACGACTTCGCCGTTACGAACGATGTAATTTACGTCGGCGATGAAGAGTTCTTTGGCTTTGATGGCGTTGAAAATGTAGTGCGCCCAAGGGTCGTTGGGGTCGTAGAGGTCGGTCACGCCGAGCAAGCGTTCGGCTTTGGCGAAGCCTTCGTCGGTCATGAGGACGTTGCGCGCTTTTTCATCGACTTCGTAGTCGAGTCCGTCGCCTTCTTCGGCTTGGCGAACCAGTTCTCGAGCGATTTCGGCGGCTCTCATGTATTTTTCCGTGGGTCGTTCGACCTGCCCGGAGATAATTAGGGGGGTGCGCGCTTCGTCGATGAGAATCGAGTCTACTTCGTCGATGATGCAGTAGTTGAAGGGACGCTGCACTACGTCACTCATGGCGGTGGCCATGTTGTCGCGCAGGTAGTCGAAGCCGAGTTCGCTGTTGGTAGCGTAGGTGATGTCGCAGGCGTAGTTGGTTTTGCGTTCGGCGGGGTTCATTCCCGATTGAATTAGGCCGACGCTCAATCCGAGGAAGCGATGGACTTGTCCCATCCATTCTGCGTCGCGACGGGCGAGGTAGTCGTTGACGGTGACGACGTGAACGCCTTTACCGGAGAGGGCGTTGAGGTAAGAAGGGAGGGTGGCAACGAGGGTTTTTCCTTCGCCAGTTCGCATTTCGGCGATTTGTCCGTCGTGGAGTACCATTCCGCCGAGGACTTGTACGTCGAAGTGGCGCATTCCGAGGACGCGCTTGGCGGCTTCGCGCACGACGGCAAAGGCTTCGGGGAGGATGTCCTCGAGGATTTCTTTTTCGATGCGATCGCTCGTAGCTTTCTCTAATTTTGCCCTAAACTCTGCGGTTTTCCCGCGCAGTTGGTCGTCGGAGAGCGCTTGAATCTCTTCTTCGAGCAAGGTTACGTCGGCGACGAGGGGTTGATATTTTTTGAGCTTGCGGGCGTTAGGGTCGCCTAAGAGATTTTTAAACATGGCTGAGGTTAAGCTAAGGAGCGCGATCGACTACCAAAGGCGGATAAATCATTATTTGTAATGTTATCACTTCCCTTGGTTCGGTTGGCAGATACGGTTAAGGGTTCGGTTTGGGGATAATTCCCGACTTTCCTTACTTTTTGGTTCTTCCTGGCTCTATTCTTACCCCAAGCAAGAGATTCCGAGCGATCGCATATAGACCAATGGCACTGACTTAAGGCTGGTGGGCGCTGCCCACCCTACTTTCTAAGTTAAGCGATGTTAGACAGGTTCTACGATTGCTGTCTGAGCTTAGAATCCCCGTGCGTTCACGCTGGGGAGTATGTCAAAGCAATTTTAAGAATTCTGCCAACCATTTAGGGTGGGCGGGCCAAGCGGGGGCTGTCACTAAGTTACCATCGACGATCGCATCTTCTACTTCCAGATCGACGTATTCTCCACCCGCTAGATTCACGTCGGGACCGCAGGCGGGATAAGCCGAACATCGCTTACCTTTGAGCGCGCCCGCTGCGGCAAGGAGTTGCGCGCCGTGACAGATGGCTGCAATGGGCTTATTAGACGTGGCGAAGTGCTGCGCGATCGCGATAACCTTGGGATTGAGACGCAGGTATTCTGGCGCGCGTCCTCCGGGAATTACTAACGCATCATAATCTTCAGCGCGAATCTCGGCGAAACTTGCATTGAGCATAAAGTTGTGACCGGGTTTTTCGCTATAGGTTTGGTCGCCCTCAAAATCGTGAATTGCTGTCCTGACTTTTTCACCGGCTTTTTTATCCGGGCAGATGGCATGAACGGTATGACCGACCATCTGCAAAGCTTGGAAGGGAACCATAACTTCGTAATCTTCTACGAAGTCCCCCACTAACATTAAGATTTTTCGTCCTACCATCTTTAATCCCTCAAATCGCTGTTTGTTAATTATCGATCTTTTCGGTTTGGCTGAAAACCAAATCTGGCTTCCTGGAGTTCTTTTCTACAATTAACGTTTTAAGTAGCGTTCGATGAGAAGAATGGCAACGATATCGTCAACAGGACGCGGCGGAACGCGCATTCCTTGGGGCAGGAGGCGAGTTAACCCTTTGGGGGGGTACATCTCCCAGTAGCGATCGCGCGCTTCCATCGTACTATTATGTTCGTCTACTAAGGCGACCGGAACCTTGACTTTTTCTGACAATTGTGCATTCCAGGTTTTTGAAGTCGTGCGATCGCCCATAACGATCTGGGTTACGGGATACTTTTGGCAGAGCGTTTGACAAGTCGCGATCGCGCTTTCCGAATCGACAACTTGATGGTAATACAATTGCCCCTTGCTATCTTTAACAGCAATACCGCACTTATCGCGCCCCGGATCGAATCCTAATATCATAGTTCGTAATTCGTAATTCGTAATTCGTAGTTCGTAATTCGTAATTCGTAATTCGTAGTTCGTAGTTCGTAGTTCGTAATTCCCCCCTTCATAACTCATAACTCATAATTCATCATTCATTTAAGATTGCGTACTAAATACAACCGAACCGCGTTGCATTGCTACCAATTTTAACTTTAACGGGCCGGAAGTATAAGCCGTTTCGACTGCAATCGCTTGAATACTATCAATTGGCTCTTTTGTTTTCATAATCTGCTCGATAAAATTGGTCAGCGCTCCCACTTGTTCTAAGGTTGTAATTTCGCCTTCGCCCACCCGAATTTCACCGAGTAATCCCGCCCGACGAGCGCGAAACTGAGAGGTTGCTAGTAATAAATCGAGTTGATTTTCGAGTTGCATCCGACTCGCAGCGGCGGCTTCTAAAGTAACAGCAGCGATCGCTTCCTCTTGTCTGAAAATCTCTCGATTCAGGGCTGCATCGGCAACGACAAAGACATTTTTTTCCTGCTCCACATAGTTCCCAGCAGAAAGGATGCGAATCACGTAATCTTGGCCGTCGTCGATGCGCTGAGTCAATTCCTCTACTTGCGCCTGGGAAATTTGAACGACGCGATCGCTAAAATCGCTATTATTATTGGGGCGGGTAGCGGAGATCGCGTTACGATTGGCTTGGCGAAGCAACTGATCGATCGCATCCTTCGCCGCCGCCGGATTGACAATTCGCAGCACGCCGAAGCCGAGAACCTGTCCCCGCGCGATCGCGACATTTCCCTGGCGCAATCCTTGGTAGTCTTGGGCGAGGGAAGCAATCTGCTCTTGCAACAAGCTCAAGCGTTCCTCCGATTGTTTCAAAGATGCTTCTCGTTGCATTAAAGTCGCATCCCGTTGGGAAATTTGCTCGTCGAGTTTAGCAATAGCGCGATCGCGTTCGGCTGCCTCGCGATCGCGTTCCGCAATCTTTTCATCGCGCCGATCTAACTCCGCTTGCAACGCCTGCTGGCGAACTTGCAACTGTTGCAAACTCTTCTCGCGCTGTTGCAAAATCGCATCTTGGGCGGCAATTTGTTGCTGTTTCTGGCGAATGATATCAAGGCGTTGGTTGAGTTCTTGTTCCTGTCCGCGCACGCGCCCTTGGAGTTCTGGCAGTCGGGCAAGCAGTTCGTCGCGCTGTGCCGTTAATTTTTGACGCTCCTGGTTAACTCGTTCGCGCTCGAGTTGAAAGGCGCGCAGCAAGTCATCCCGCTGTTTCAGCAGGGCTTGGCGTTCCCGAGCCAATCGTTGCGCCAATTCGTCGCGCTGGCGGACGAGGGTTTGGCGCTGTGCTGCCAAGTTTTGACGCTCGACGCGCAACCCTTTCACCTCGCCTTTTAAACCCGTCACCTCTTTATTAGTGCGATCGAATAAAGTTCGCGCTGAGAGCAGCCCTTCTTGCACCTTGCGCCGATCCTCCGTTACCTTCGCGAGTTCCTCCTCGACCCGCGCCTTCTCGTCTCTTACCGCCCCTAAATCGGTTTCTGCAATGCGTTTTTGCTTGAGAATCTCATCAATTTCAAAAACGCCCTGACGTAGGGGTTTGCTGAATGTAAACAGGATTGCCAAAGTCGAAGCCGAAATTGCCGTTCCCGTCAAAACCGTTACCACCGTCGCCGTTTGGCGCGGACGAAGGCCAAACAGTCGCAAGCGCGCCTTGCCCACCTTCGTCCCCAAGCGATCGCCCAATACCGCGATCGCACCCCCTAAAATTAGAAGGGCGATCAATAAAATAGCAGCGCTAGTGAGCATTCCCCAATCGTTCCATCCAGCTATCGAGCATTGCCAATCGGCAGAGCGCTTGCCAGCCCTCCCTGCTCATATAGTGTAAGCGAAGTTGGAAAAAAGCCATTTTGCTTCAAGTTTGCTTATCAAAGCTCGAAGCTTTGGCTTAGGTAAATTGTTGGCTGAGGGCGACGGGATTGTGAACCGTAATTTTTTTCTTGTGAATCGAGATCATCTTTTCTTGGCGCAAATCGCCCAACAGGCGAGTTACGGTGACGCGAGTCGAACCGATCGCTTCGGCGATCGCTTGGTGGGACAATTTTAAGTCAATGCGAATCCCCTCTTGGGTCGGAACGCCAAAATCCCGACAGAGAATCAATAGAAAACTCACCAAGCGCGATCCCATATCGCGATGCGCCAGCGTTTCAATCATCATCTCCGTTTGCAAGATGCGCGACGATAAACCTCGCAACATCAGCATCGACAGATCGGGATTATCCTTAAGGGCTTTTTCAAACTGTTCGATGGGAGCCGACAGCAACTCGACGGGGGTAAACGCGACGGCGTGATAAAAGCGATCGGAGTGCTGTCCGGTAATTAAAGACAGTACGCCAAAAACGCTATTTTCCCGCAGCAGCGCCACGGTAATTTCTTCACCGGCTTCGTACACTCGCGAAAGTTTCACCGCGCCTTTGAGCAAGAAATAAACGCGCTCGGCGGGATCGCCAGGGAAGAAAATGGTTTTACCGCGATCGCAAGTTTCGACAACAGGCGGAAACGAGCCGCTTCCAATTTGCCGGAATACGGTGGCTAGAGGTTTATCTTGAGATACCGAAAGATCCATTACGCACTTATCAAGACAACGGTATTGTTTCAATTGTCGAACTTACGCAGGCAAACTCGGTTTCTAGGAAAAACCGTTAGCTTGGAAAAGAGCGATGCAGAAACCGGATTAGTGGCTCTTATCACGTGCAAGTCCCGATCGCAGCGTTTGCGCTCGTTAAATTTTTTAAGTCTAGCATGAGCTTTATCCCCCAAGACGCGATCGGTCGCATCGACAAGGGAATTTTGCCATTCCCTTCAATCCCCTACCGCCCTCACCGACTAACCCGTTTGCTCCCAACGGCGAATCCTATCCCTCGCAAGCCGTAATGGTAAGATTGGTGGGATTACTGACCCCCCGTGACGGCAGTTGCCATGAAGTCAAAACCGGGCAATGGATATTGACTTCATCGCCCTACAACTACGGTAAGGAGGTCAAAAACTTTCTCTCAAACACTATGCTAAATTTAAGCGGAAAAAATGCCCTCGTAACTGGTATTGCTAACAATCGCTCCATTGCTTGGGGAATTGCCCAACAACTCCACGCTGCCGGTGCAAACTTAGGCGTGACTTATCTTCCCGACGAAAAGGGACGCTTTGAGAAAAAAGTGCGCGAATTAGTCGAAGAACCGATCGCGCCTAGCATTTTTGTTCCCTGCGACGTTCAAAATGACGAGCAAATTCAAGAAGCTTTTAACACTGTTGCCGATAAATGGGGCAAACTCGACATTTTAATTCACTGTTTGGCCTTTGCCGATAAAGAAGGTTTATCCGGCGATTTTAGCGCCATTTCTCGCCAAGCCTTTTCCCAAGCTTTAGAAATTAGTACCTATTCTCTCGGTCGTTTGGCAGGGGCGGCTAAACCCTTAATGAACGAGGGCGGCAGTATCGTCACGCTCACCTATTTAGGCGGCGTTAGAGCGATCCCCAACTATAATTTAATGGGAGTCGCAAAAGCCGGTTTAGAGATGAGCGTGCGCTACCTCGCCGCCGAAATGGGACCTCATAATATCCGCGTTAATGCCATCTCAGCAGGGCCGATTCGTACCCTCGCATCTTCTGCCGTCGGGGGCATTCTCGATATGATTCACCACGTTGAAGAAGTTGCACCCCTGCGCCGCACGGTGACGCAAACCGAAGTCGGGAACGCCGCAGCTTTCTTGTGTAGCGATTTAGCCAGCGGCATCACCGGACAAGTATTATATGTCGATGCCGGTTACGAAATTATGGGAATGTAAATCGGGGGTAAGGAGCGATAAATTTAGTCCGAGCTTACTGTCCTCGAAGCTTTAAATAATTTAACCCTCGCCTCGGTTCGGAATTGTACCGGAGAGCGAGGGAAAAATTCAAAATTTCCCGACAGCTTGAACTCGATTTTGTATTTCTAGCAACTTACTGGAAATGCGCGGCTAACTTCATTCTGAGTTCCAGAAGTTTGAACTCTGTGATATTGCGGATGGTAATCGAACAACCATCTGCAAATTTTACAGCACTCAAGCAATACCAGTTCTGCTGGTCGTCATTTTCCCAATAAAATTCTTGCTCGATTTCTTCTCCCGTTTCAACAACTTCTACGAGTAAATCAAACAGGGTCGGAGTCAGTCGCTCTATCAACTTTTTCTGAATGGTGTTACCGATGAGTTCTTCTCGTTTTTGACCTAAGATTTTAGCAAAGGCGCGATTGGAAACCAAACAAGAAAAATCTTCGATTTCTTCGGTTGTCGTATCTCTTATCGCTTCTAAGGCAGCAATACCATCTTTAGAATTGTTCAACAAACTCGTCAGTAAAGTTCGAGATTGGGAGAGAATCTCTGAGGTTTGTTTATACTGTTCGATTTGCTTCATTAGCTGGAGTTTTTGCTGCTGAATATTGAGGAGATTTGAATCCTTGCCGAGAGATTCTTCTGGCTCAAAAATTTTAGCCATATCAACTCCAACCACTTTTATCGTTCTCACCTTATTGGTGATTTTGTAGGGCGCACTTAATAAAACGATCGGGATGTCCGCGCTGGCTTCATCCGCTTTTAAGGATTGGTAGATATCATAGCCATTCATTAGGGGCATTTCAATATTCAGTAAAATCAGATCGGGTGAGTGATGGCGGATTATTATTAATGCCATCTTACCGCTGGTGACACCGCGAACATTATAGCCCCGTTTGCTCAATACTTTTGTTAAGAATTCTAAGTTCTTAATTGAGTCGTCAATAATTAAAATGTTACCTTTAGGATGTTCATTTCGATGAGAATCTCTTTCCCCTCGATTGTCTGGAGTAGAAGGATTTTTGTTGCTTTGCTCTTCCATAATGCGTCGAAAGTTATTTTTAGTTATTTTTTCTCCACATACGTTTGAAAGGCATTGCCATAACGCAGCAGCTAAATCTTTAATATAACCAAGGCTTAAATATAACCGTTCGGCAACAGTGGTATAGGTTTCATTGTTCCAAGCTGCCTTAAGGATTTCTCTTTCTGGGAGAGTTAGTTGTTTCCCAGTTTGAGCGTTTAAGAGTGCTTCTATAAGTTGGAGTGCTTCTTCGCTTGTCATAATTGACCTGATACTTTTCGGGCAGAGTATTTGCATTGTGTCAATCACCTCCGTTTGCGATCGCTCGGTAGGCATCTTGGTCTAGTTAAAGTTCATATTGATTACCAGATTGCACCCTTTTCTTAGCTAGCGAGCAAACTTTTTTCTATTTTTGTACAATAGCTCGGTAAAAACACTAAATTTAGTTTGCACTTCCTAATTGAATTGCACAACTCAAGTTTGACGTTTTAATTCTTTAAAGGAATATTCACTGACAGCGAGGGCTACAAGTCCCATTCTAAATAGCCCTCAGCGTTTGTTAATTTTTTTTAAGATAACAGCGAAATTACTTAACTTGAGAAAATTTTCTCTATCTTGCGAAGGAGGGCAGGGACATTTTCCTGTGGTACTGCCGACTTTTCCGACTCAATATATCCGACTTTTCCGACTGACAGGGGCGGGGCAGATGAAGCAGGATTGAAGGAGCGAAGCGCTAAGAGCGATCGCGCGCTTAATCGCCAAATATCCAACAAGTAATATTATAGACCTAATACGAGTAGGCATGAAAATAGATTCTCCAACATCTACCATGTCAAACCCGAGCGACCTCGCCGTAGAGATACAGTCAGAATTTTGGCAGCAATGGCAGCAGTATCGAGATTATCTTTATCGTTGCTGCGTTAAGTGGATGGACGGGAACCCAATAGATGCGGAAGATGCGCTTAGTCGGGCGATGCTGAAAGCTTGGGAGAAAACGCAAAAGTTTGCCGGGAAAATTGCTAACTTTAAAGCTTGGCTGACAACGCTAGTACGGAACCTGTGCGTGGATATTCATCGAGAGCGCAGTCGCAGAGCAAATCGAGTTGAGGATATCGAAGTTTACATCTTTGCTGAGGAGCAAGGACGGGTTTCGGTTGAGAATACGCCAGACATCAAACTCGATAATAGCGAGAGACAGATGATTATTCGTCGCGCAATTGATAACTTACCGACACGGATGCGCGAGACATTTATTCTCCACTTTTATCAAGATCTCACCTATTTAGAAATTGCCCAGCGACAAAATATCACCTATCAGAATGTCTGCAAGCGAATTTCCCAGGCGCGGAAGATTTTGCAACAGGAGTTAAGGGTCTATTTTATCGGGGAAGAGACGCATGAGGATGGTTAAATCAAATATATTTTTGCACCCAACGCGCGTCAAATATCAATTCATAAATGCGGTTATTGACTTGGAGATAATCCCCTTTCTTAACGACTAACCCCGACATTATCAAGTCCGTTTCTGCTAAACTATCAACCGCTAAAACTTGCCCTCGATCTAAAATTTCTCTGTAAAGTTGTAGCAGTTCAATTGCACGCTGTTTATCGCTCAAAATCCGATCGCGGATTGTCCGTAAATGCTCTGGTTGGTCTTGGGATTCCCAATCTTCGATAATGTGCGATCGCACTAACCCTTCCACGTAAGCAGCTTCGTCGTTAGTCGGAATAGAAGCCTCAGAACTACAAATCAGTTGGCAGACTTTTTGGGTGAGAAAAGGCTGTCCCCCCGTCCAAGCGATGACTTCGTTAAGCAACGTTTGCGGATTGCTAACTCGTTGGGTTAAACCTTGCAATAAGGGCTGCGCTTCATGCGCTTGAAAACCGTTGAGTTGAACTGCTTGACCGACATTAAAAGGCGTGCGATTTCTATCTTGAATGAGTTGGGAGGGAGTCGCTACGCCTAATAAAACAAAATTTAAGCGCTGGTAGTCGGAACTATCCGCCCTTTTATTATAGCAAGTGCGGATAATACCGAATAAGGCGCTGCTGTCAAACTGAAGGTCGAGGACGCTATCAATCTCATCAATAAAAATAATAATTTTTTCAGAGATAACTGTTAATAACACTTCATTGATAAACTCTGATAACCGCTGCACGGAGGATAAAAAGTCTCGTTCCCGCCACCAAGTCCGAATATTGACTTTATCTAAGAGATTAAAACCGCTGGCTAAAAGGTAAGCCAAGCCTGCGTACCACTGCTCTAAAGTGGTCTGGGAATTACTAATCGTAGAAACATCGATCGCGGTACAAACAAAACCCTCAGATTGTAGCCTTTTCATGATTTGGACGCGCAAGCTGGATTTCCCCATTTGTCGCGTATTGAGGATATAACAAAGCTGTCCGAGTCTTAAGGCTTTATATAAATATCGATCGGCAGATCGCACCACATAAGTTGGCGCATCGATAGGCAAACTGCCGCCGACTTGGTAATTATAACTCTGTGGTTCTTCCGCACTCCGTAGCAGCGCATTTTCAATCACTAACTCCGCTTGCGTGGCTTTGAGAATATCTAGGGTATGGGAGAGTTCATTTGTGCGTTCTTCAACTTTCTGCTCCAAGGTTCGGTTATAATCTTCTAACTGTTCGTAAAGCGTTGCATTCTCAATCGAGATAGCAGCTTGAGCGGCAATGATTGTTAAAGTTTCGACTCGTTCGGGAGTAAAAGCGCCGATCGCGAGATTATTCTCTAAGTAAATAATACCAGCAAGTTTACCGCGATCGAGGAGGGGCGTACAGAGGATAGACTTGGGTTGAGTGGCGAGAATATAAGCATCGCCAGTAAATTGCCCTTCCTCAGTAGCGTTATTCAAGACGACATTTTCTTGGCTGCGAGCGACATAGTGAACAATTGCAGTTGACAGCAAAGAAACGCCCGTTGCAGCATCTACAGAATCAATAGGAATCGATTGTAAAATCGTCATGCGATCGCCCTCTACAGCCGCTTCAGCTTCGATCGCCCAGTTAATTTCCTCATTTTCTGGTTTAGTCGGGGAAGGTAAGATGAGAAAACTTCTTTGAGCGCCTGCATTCTCGATCGCAATTTTCATCAACTTCGCCAATAACTTTTCCAACACGATTTCGCTGGAAACCATTTGGGAAGCTTTCAGAACGCTGGAAAAATCCAAGTTTCGCTGCAAACTTTCTCCGCTTGTCGTGGTTGAAATAGTTAGGGTCGTATGCGGGAAACCGGAAATAGTTTGAGCTAAAAACTGCGGATATCGTTCTTCTAAGTCTTTGACCTTGGCTTGCGCTCCCCATCTTTGGTAAGCGTAGTGTGCATCTTGCAGGTAGTGACGGGCAACATGGTTTTGACCTTTAGCGAGATAAAATTTGCCTGCGAGTTCGTTAGCAAGCGCTTCTTCATTGAGATATTGGTTTTCTTGGGCTAGGGAGATCGCGCGATCGTAATATTCTCTGGCTTCCGTATTTTTTTCCAACACGCGAGCGCGTTCTGCTTCAACCAGATAGAATTTATGCAAAAAATTCATGGGGGCGTGGTGCGCCCATACTTCCATCTTTTTCTGGTTAGCATTTACTTTTTTGAGATGCTGTTTTTGTTTAATTTTTTGGCTTTCCTCGCAAACAGCTAGCCTTACCAGAGAATCATAAAAATAAAAACAAACAACTAGAATTGTACTTAATGCACCACCTACATATTTTTCTGCGATTGGTGCGGTTTCTATAGCTATATCTAAATTTTTGAATAAATAGCAAAGCGTTAATCTTTGGAGATAGATTTCAAAAATTGAATAAATATCATTGGACTCGGTGATAATTTGCAGCATTTTTTCTTCGTCGTACTTCGTGCCAACCAAGTGCCAAGAGTTATTAGACTCTCCCATCAAATTCAATACAACTTGCCAATATCTGTCTTGATAACTCTGTACGTGCTTTTGATTTATTTGAGCCATTCCCTGACTGTATTTAGCGATTTCTCGCTCTAGCCATCCGAGTTCTTTACCCATCCAGTAAGCATGATAACAATAAGTGTATGCACCAAAAACGGCATATTGTAGATCTCCTGTTTCCAAACCGATTTGATAAGATTCCAAGCTGGGTTGGAATACTTCGATAAAATGTTTTTTCCAAGGAATTGTAAACGCATTGACTTGGAAAGTAACCCAGCATTTTAGTTCTTTGGCATTGAAACGTTCCACCAAGTTTAAAGCCAGTTGACCGAACTCGTAACCAGCATCCAAATCCAGCATCATTCCACACAAAATCATCCCGTAAGCAGCGTATCCTTGAGCCGACAAAGCCGTATTGCCGTATTCGATCGACAAACCGACCATATTTGAGGCGATGAAAGGTAAAAGCTGCGGGAATGCTTCGTAGGTGGGGTGAATTAATTCGGAAAGAATTGCGATCGCAGCCAGTTTCTCAGGATCGCTCATCGCTGGCAAGTTAATTAATTCTGAAGGTTTTTTACCAGACCATGCAGATTTAGCTTTCTCTAAAGCCAAGCTAGTATCAGCTTTACTCGGTTTTTTTGGCAGGTGTACGCCCAACAGATCCAGTATTTCCCGCCCAATATTTACCGCTTGTAATAATTGATGGTTGTTGTTACAGTAAGCTCTAATCCGAACTTGATAAACTTTTAACTTATCCGAGACAGTTTTTGCGTACTTTTGTACGACTTTCGCTAATGCTTCCGTTTGCTCGAACTCATCATTCAAGTACGCCGCTTCTGCTGCTTCTACATACAGGTCTAAACCCAGATCGTATTGCTCTTGCCAGCTATTTTTATCCAGCAATTTCAAACCAATTTGCAAATAATGAGATGCCGATTTATAAGCAGATGAAGCTTTTGCTCTTTTGCCAGCAATTAAATTTAATCGCGCCAGTTCGGAGCGCTCTTTTTGTGCCTCGATTAAATCCAAACCCCAATTCAGTTGATTGACGAGATCGAAAATTTTCTGCTCTTGTTTATCGAGGGGAGTATTTTGCAATAACAGTTTGCCCACTTGCCAATGTACCGCTTGTTTTTCCGTTGGCGGAATCAAGGAATAAACTGCTTGTTGAATGCGGTCGTGAGCAAACTTATATTTAACATTAACTTTTTCTTCCCAACCATCAACATCAAGCTCGATCGGTTTGTAGGCATCGCTCAGGGGCAGAATCAATCCTTCAACAATTGCAGGCCATAAGTTTTTGGCGGTTTCTTGAGCCGATTTTTGCGAAACAATCGCTAAAGTTTGCAGGTCATATTGATTACCGATACAAGCTGCTAGCTTTAGAACTTGTTTCGTTTCTTCCGCTATTTTTTTAGCTCGATCGGTCATTAATTCTACCACATTATCGGTGATATTCCTAGCTTGAATTTGCTCTAGGTTCCACTGCCAGCTACCGCGATCGAAATCAAATTTTAATAACTGTTCTTTATATAAAGCTTCTAAAAATTCGTTGATAAAAAAGGGATTGCCGTTAGTTTTAGCCAGTATCAATTCAGCTAAAGGTAAGCTTTGCTGCGGTAAGCATTTAGTGGCATCGGCAATTAATTGATTGATGTTCGGTAAATCCAAAGCCGACAACTGGATGAAATTCACGATTTCCTTGGCTTTTTGAATTTCATCGATCGTTAACATCAAGGGATGAGCTTCGCTGACTTCGTTATCTCGATAAGCACCAATAACAAATAGATAATGGTTATCTGGCGCGGTCATCAGTAATTTAATTAATTGCAAAGAAGCTCGATCGGCCCACTGTAAATCGTCTAAGAAAATGACGAGGGGGTGTTCGGGTTGAGTGAATACCCGAATAAAATTTTGAAAAACGAGGTTGAAGCGATTTTGGGCTTCCGTTGGGCTTACTTCTGGTACGGTTGGTTGAGCGCCAATAATTAGTTCGAGTTCTGGAATAACATCAACAATTAGCTGACCGTTTTCGCGAAGTGCTGCTAACAGTTTGTTGCGCCATTCTGCAATTTGGGCTTCGCTTTCCGTCAATAGTTGCTGCACTAAAGAGCGCAGTGCTTGTACCAACGCATCGTAGGGAATATCTCTTTGAAATTGGTCGAACTTTCCTACAATGAAATACCCCTGTTGCTGTGTAATTGGCTTGTAAACTTCTCGGACTAAAGCTGATTTCCCAATTCCAGAATATCCGCAAACCAACATCAGTTCGCTGCTGCCCTCACAGACACGGGCAAAACCAGCGAGTAGAGTATTGATTTCGGTTTCTCGTCCGTAGAGTTTTTGGGCAATTTGAAAGCGATCGCAAACATCCTGCCGACCGAGATTAAATTCATTAATCCGCTTGTTAGAACACCATTGGTTGTAGCATTCTTCTAAATCTGCTTTCAAACCGTAAGCTGATTGGTAACGGTCTTCGGCGTTTTTCGCCATCAGCTTGAGAATAATTTCAGACACAGGCTGAGGAATTTCTGGGTTGAGTTGGTGAGGTGGAATCGGTTGCTTGGCAATATGAGAATGCACCCACTCGATCGCATTATTGCTTATAAACGGTAATTGCCCCGTCAATAACTGATAAAATGTAACGCCAAGCGAGTAAAAATCGGTGCGATAATCCACAGACCGATTCATCCGTCCCGTTTGTTCCGGCGATAAGTAAGGTAATGTTCCTTCTAGCTTATCGGGATTCCCTAACGGTATATTCTCTCTGGAGATCGCTGCGGAAATTCCAAAATCAATCAGCTTGATTTGATGAGTTGTTGGATTAAAAATAATATTAGCTGGATTAATATCTTTGTGAGTAATATACCGCTGATGGACTTGCCCGATAATTTCCGTGATTTCAATTGCTATTCCGAGAAAATCTCCAATACTCAACTTGATATTTTTGGTTAAGCCTATGAGAGATTCACCCCCAAAATCTTCAACGGTCATAACCCACCGATTTTGGTCGCTTTCTAAGCTATAAACATCTGCCACTCCCTCTATATCTAAACTTTTCGTCGTTTCAAACTCTCGTTTAAAACGAGCGATTCTTTCTGGGGAGGGATAGACATCCTTAAGCATTTTAAGGATGACGGATTGGCTTTCATTTTCGCGATATCCGCGATAGACGATCGAGTTTTGGCTTTCGTAAAGTTTTTCTGTAACCTGGTAATTGCAAATAGTTACCATGAAAACTCACCTGCTTCTCAATCAATTAGGTTTTCCCAAATCCGAGGATTTTATCCCAACCACCAAGGCGATTATGAGGTTCTTAGTCGCTGAAACATTGGCATCAATGGCTTCCCCCTTCCACCCTCTGCCCTATCATTCTAATCCGTAAAAACGAACCGAGTTATCCCAGAGAATCTTTTGTACCGTTTCTTGCGGGAGTTGCTCTTGAAGGGCTACGGCTCTCTCAACAATATCTGGTTTGTGATCGACATGGGGATAATCGGAACCAAAAATTAAGTTATCAGAGCCGATATATCGGATAATCTCAGGGATGTACGGCTCAGATGGCTCGATCTCAATAACGCACTGGCGGCGAAAGTATTCGGATGGCTTCATTTTCACGTTGTCGTTAACCTCCCAATGAAGATTCTCGTATTCTTCATCCAGCCGCCACAACCAATAAGGAAGCCAGCCGCAGCCTGATTCTAGAAAGCCGATTTTGAGCTTGGGGTGGCGTTCTAACACCCCGCCTTCAATCAAGGCTAACAATGCCATCATTTGTTCGATCGGATGAGCGCAGGCGTGGAGCGCAAAACGGGTATTAAATCGCTCTGCCCCAGCCGTTGCCAAGCGAGCGTGAGCGGCTGTATGAAGACCTACCGCGATGCCCAATTGCTCGCACTCCGTCCAAAATGGTTCGTAGGCCAGATCGCTTAACAGTCTTCCTTTAACCGGATTCGGCAGCATAAAGACGGCTTTCCAGCCAAAGCTGGCAATTCGCTGCAATTCCGAAACCATCTGTTCGGGATCGTGAAAATTAATCGCTCCGACACCTTTGAGAATTTGAGGATCGTAACTGCAAAAGTCTTGCAGCCAATTGTTGTAGGCGCGGGTGAATGCGCCAGCGAGTTGGGGCGCTATGGTATCGATCGCTAAAATCCATAAAGCATAGGACGGGTAATTAAAAGCGATATCGATTCCCATTAATTTCATCGCTCGCACTTGAGATTCGGCGTTGAAGCGATTAAGTACCGATGCGGGGTGAGAGCGACCGATTCGTTTAGCTTCTTTTACCGCTACTCGCTCCGTCATTTTTTGATAAATACTTTCACCTTTGATTTTCAAATCGGGTGAAAGTGCAAAGCTTTTAAAGGCGGGTTCGAGGTACTTTCCCCACATATCGTTGGGTTCAAAGACGTGAGCATCTGCATCGACGATTTGAAATCCGTTCAGCATAATTTTAGATCTGGGAAATTTCTTTTACATCCACATCGGAAATGGGTTGAGTTGACTTTCTGGTGTCGGTTCTTTCAACCAACCCAATTGCACGGGAACTTCATAAAGCCGTCTCGAACCTAAGCGTTTCCATAAGTGGCACATTCCCGGAACGATCGCTTTTACTACCTTCAATCCGATATCGGGTCGCGTCATATCGAGAACCAGCATTTCCATACCGTGTTTCTCCACAATCTGTTGGCAGGTCATTACGTCTTCGTGCAAGTCATCGCTCCAAAGCTGGGGATAATCGGCACATACTTTGGCAGGAAGGCTTTCATCAGGAACCAAATACGACTGATTTTCCAGGGTGGCCGTTTTCCACCAGTCAATCGCTAGCGGTTCGTAGGTTCGGTAATCGGTGCTGCCATCGGCATTGGCGGAAAAAACGGCAGGAAGAATCTGGTTGACCTCGGTTAAGGCTCTTTGCACCGCAATTTTAGGGTCAAAATGGGAACCATAACCCAATACGATATCTTCTACCGCGCGATCGTTTCTTCTGGTCATTGCTGCAAAAGTCGGAATATTCAAATCGCTGGTGATATCCAAAACCCAAAGGTCGCGATGCAGGGTTTGATAATAATCTTTGAGAGCTTGAAAATACGGCTCGTTAAAACTGTCTAGATCGACTCTCGCTCTTTTCACTCTATTATACCACCACAAGGCAACGCTATCTCGTTCTACTAATTCCATAAATCCTTGCAAAATTGCTTCTTCTGAGGTGTTACCCGCAGCACAGCCATTGGAATCCGCCCAACAATCCGGCTTAACAGGCTGAGGATAGCCGAAATAGCAATAAGCCGTAGGCAGGAATTTAAAAGTTTGATGAGTTAAAGACCAAACGGGTGTCCAATCAATTTCTCTTTCTTCATCAAAAGGTTCGGGAACTTTTTGAAACCAGCTATGACATTTGGCATTCCATTCTTGCCGATTCTTATATTGGGCTTGACTGAAATTCATACAGCGATTGGGATGAATCGCCACTTCTCCCAGATTTCGGTAATTCCCTTTTTGCCCGATTTCGTCTCCTTGAAATACAGCAGAATAGCGCTCGATTGCTTCGCAAAAAGCGCTTGCCTTAGCTTGGGCTTCGGTTTTTCCTTTGCCCGCACTTCTACCGCTAAGATTTTGACGTAAACCATTAATATCGTCGAACAGGGTGACGAAATGATGCTGGGCTGCATAAGTATGGATCGAGCTATTCGGCTCTGAAAACACTTTTTCTAGCGATCGCACAACTCCTGTAATCGGACTAATATGATGCTGGTATTTCCTTAGCGTTTCTTCAGGTGCAACGCAACGGTGTCCTCCATCTGTAATAAAAGTCTTTTTTCGCCTTCCCAGCACGATAGGTAGGGGTTTCCGATTAATTCTATTTCCCATTTCTCCACAAATCGGACATTGGGGACGCTTGACCAAAACGTGCTTTTGCGTTTCTAAAGAAATAGTATTGTAGCTAACCAGAATACCTTCTAATTGTTTATTTTCTCCCTGTAAAACCCATTTCAATATTTCCGTAGCCGCCATACTTAGAGTAGTTTGATAAGTAGAAGGCAATGAATTGAGCGGGGGAGTTAAAGGCGCTGCGATATTTTTGTGCCTTTGGATGAATGCTTCAACGGGTCTGTTTCCTCGCAAACGTTGGGCTAAACACTCCCAGCAACCCGTTTGACCGGGATAAAAAATTGGCCCGATCCAAACCGTATTTCCTAAAGGTTGAATTAGCATCCAAGGACGCGATGACTTTATAGCTTTTTGATTAAAAACAGCTAGTTCTTTTCGGAGATAATCATCAGTTAAAACAATTTCTAAATCTCCTTCCTCAGCGACTACTTGTATGTGAAGAGATTGCAACAATGAAATCAAGTCAGTGCTAGGGATAGAGCCTAAACTTTTCACGACTACTTGGGTAGTTTTCAATCGGCGGTATGCTTCCTTGCAGTCAAGGTTCAAAGCATTGCAAAGCATTGCAATTGTAGATGGTAGAGCATCATCACTTTCTACGATGTAACCTTTCTGTTGCATCCGCATGAGTGCATAATAAATCTCAGTGGAAGATACCCGATCTTGCAATATACTGACAATATCATCAACAGTATGTTGACCATCAATTAAGGGTGCTAAGAGTTGATAGAGAGAACCGTTTAGTAATATTGACTCGTTTTCTGCTATAAGGAATAAACTTTCCGAGCCTAAAGTTTCTACTATAAAATTAATTTTAAATTTTGGTCTATTTAACATATATATTTTAGCAGTATCGTTTTTTTAAACAATAAATATAGGGCTACTTGCCCGATAATAAGCGGCACTAAAAGCATCAAAGTCTTGATAGGTGGGCGCTGCCCACCCTACTAGACCGGCTTTTGCAACGAGAAGCGTTTAGTTGAAAATATTAAGTTAGGGGCTTTTCGTGAATATAAAAAAGGAGTTTCCACCCTGGATTGAGAACGAGTATGAATTTTCTAAAAACTTAGGGTGGATTTACAGAATTGAGAAAAGCAATTTTATAATGAAGCTAACACAATCCATTGTTGAGGGGGTTCCCATCCCTCGCCCGATTCGCCAGTAGCCCAAGCTTTTAACTCCTCTACTTGGGATTCATCTAATTCAGGTCGAGGGGGATATGCAAGTCCTGCAATAATCTTCGAGTTTTTATCGTCTGGCTTATCTCCCTCAAAGGCGATATAACCGTCAGGACTTTTCACGACTTCAAAATAGAAATATTGAACAAAATCCTCTGTATAAACATACTCCTGGAAGTCTCCTGCAAGGTTCTTGTATTGCTCTGGTAAAGTAAGAGTTCCTTGTGCTTCTTTCCCGGTAAGGAGATCGGAAATTTCCTGGCTATATTGAGGTTGGTTATGCTCTGCCTGGATATTAAGTGCCTGTGTGAATCTTGTCTTTAACTCCTTTTCCTCCTCCGTTTCCGCATCATCTAACCATGTCCACGCGATCAGTTGAGACATTTGCCTACAAGCGAGGGGCATTATCGCTCTTATCTCATTGAATTTATCACTATCTCCAATCCAAGCGGCAAGCAGGCGCTCGAAATCTTTTCTTCCCTCCGACGAATTGACCAAAGTTTTGCGGATATCAAACTGAGTGCGATTTTGGTTATCGGTCATAAGTTTACTCCTAATTAACGAGAGAAAAAACGGGTTGCAATACTGTTACTATAGTATACCCTTAAGTTCGCTGAAACAAAACTTTTCTTGGCTTCTATCTTTTTTGGCAGAACTATTTAGCATACTCATCTAAGAGAAAACTGAAATCTGTACTCCTTTTTCGATCTTGGGTGAGCCTAGCCCCAGCATGACACTTTACACAAGAAGAATTCTGAGGTTCAGTATAGGTTTCCATCGTTACATTTGCTACAGGAGAAAATATAAAATTAGTTGGACTATTGAAAAACTGGCTTACAGGAATACCCGCACAATTATTGGTATTATTTGAGAATAAACCACAAGGAAGTCCAAACATCCATTCCGTGCCGATAAGTTGGTAATATTGCAATACTGAATTAATTTCTTGAAATTTTTTTCGCCACTGTTCATTCAGTTTTTTCGTGCTTAGAGACGGGCCTCTGTGGTCTAGCCGCTGTACCTGCGTTGGTTCTAGTTCTTTCATTTCTCCATTCTGCTCTTTCGTCACTGCATGAGGTGATTCTTTTCGCCAGAAGTATGTCTCATTTTTATCTCTCGTGTTATCTGGTAAGCACTTGTTGTTCACATTACAATCCAGGTTGCGTAAAGTTGGCTTTAAACTTGGAGAAATTGGGGGAACATTTACCTCTAGATTATCCACTTGTTCAAACGTAGACCAAATCCAATTTTTATTGGCTGTTTTTTGAGCGATATGAAAACCGATCAAACCTAGCTCGACTTCTTCTTCGATGTCTTGGCCAGTCGTGCTGTATTTCGCGGGAATATGTAAAGTTTGCTTAGTCGTATAATAACGAGCTTTTTCTAGGGAAGAAGTGCTTGCATCGAACACCCGCCATGCTGCCTTAATTTCGATCGGTCTTGCTCCGTCGCTAGTGGAAAACTGAAATAAATTGCAATTCTCTTTCTTGTTTTCCTTTTCTTTACATTGGTCTAGAGTATCGTACTTCTCTAGTTTCTTGATTTCATTCCAACCGTTATCGCGAATTTGTTTAGCTTCATCTGGATTAACTCGAATTTCATACACGACATAGTTTTTCTGTTGGTCAATTAAGGGAAGCTTAACTTCTTTCGGCCTATCGTTGCCTTCTCTTTCATCGGCTTCTTCTCCTTCTTTCGATAGGGCAAGTCTAATCGTTTTTTCACATTTTTTATGCAACTCGGTAGAGGTTTGTCCATCCTGTTGAAATACTTCTTCAGGATGCTCGTAGCATTGCCAAACCCTTGGTGCGTCAGGATATAAACCAATAGTTGATTGGTTTTCGGGTTCGATTGGATTCCCGTTTTCATCGGTTGGCCAGTTCAGTGCCACGAAAGACTGCCAAGAGAATGGATTAAAATTTTCTGCTTTGTCGTCTGTGGTAGCTAAGTCTGACGGTAATTTAGATGTGAAAACTATGTTCGGATCGGTATAATTTGTCGCTTTTACGGCTAGGGAAAACCCTGCGGTAATAACTATTGAAATAGCCATTAAAATCAAGAAGGAACGTTTCATCACCTAGACCTCTATGATTGGGGTTATGAAAATAGACGAATTGCGTAACTAGAACGACTGATGATTTTATTGATCGACGGCTACTTAAAGCGATCGCGGAAATACTGCCGATACAACTCGCAACTCACTGTCGCGCGATCGCCGTGTAAATTGACCAATCCCATACTTTTCAGTTTCGATGCCTCCACAAAACCCAACTCCACCGGCGTACTGCTCTTGACAACGCGCGCAAATGCTGCTAGTAACTCCGGCTCCTGTTGGAGGTTCCAGAGTTCTCGCTGTAAGCGATCGCGATAAATTCCCTCAGCAACCGAAGCAGTTTGCAACACTTGCTCTAGCGTGACTTCAGCGCGCCCGATATGATAAAGCGCTAATCGTACTAAATAAGGATTTCCGTTGACAAAAACCCTCAGTCGCTCGGCCTCTTCAACCGACAAATCCAGTTTTTGCCGTTTCGCCAAATCCTGCACTTGCTCGCAACTAAAGGGCGGCAGTTCGATCGGTAGCCCCACGTTAAAGGGCGATCGATTAGCACTCAGCGGGATATACATTTGGGCAGAGCGCACCACAATTAAGCGGAGTTTCCGCCAAATCTCCCGATTTTTGGCTTCTTCGTGCCAAGTTCGTAACAATCCGAAAAAGTCGCTGGCTAGGTTGGGATGGGCAAACAAGCGATCGCTCTCGTCTAAAGCAATGACGATCTGTTTATCGGTTGCAGCCAGCAAATACTGCTCGAAGTACATCTTGCAGCTAATCTGACTGCCAAAAATATCGTCCCAATATTCCGCCATCTGATTTTCCAGTTGCAGTCCCAAACCGACGTTGGCGCAAAACCACCGCAAAAACTTATCTAAATCTTGGACGATTTCCCGGTCTGCTAACTGAAAATCGATCGCGACGGTATGATAGCCTTGCTCGGTCGCTTTCTGGAGAATCCTTGCAACTAGGGAGGTTTTTCCCATGCGGCGGGGTGCTTGGATGCAGATCAGCGCTCCGGGCTGCAAAATAGTCTTGTAACACTGAAGCTCAATCGGGGGGCGCTCGATATAGAGGCATGAATCCAAGGGGACTTGACCGATTGGCAATTCCACCTCGAGTTCGTTTTTGGGTGGGGGTGGGCTATCCGATTCTTCAACCCTATCGCCCTGACGAAATACCCAGAAATAGTCGCCTTCCTCCAAGCTCGAGTTAAAGGCGCGGAAATACCTTTTGAGCGTATTGCGATCGACTCCAACTTCTCGTGCGTGGATCTTCATCGCGGTATTGATAGCCAACCCCGTGCGATCGCTAATTTTTTCTAAAGTATACCTAGCCCCACCGTTATCCCGAAATTCTGCCTCAGCTTTAGCCGCTTCTAGCTTCTGCAATCCTTGTAGGGTAAGAATTACACCTCGTCTGCGCTTTGGCTTGTTCGGCTCCTTTATCACTCTTCTTTTCGGCTCTCATGATTGCAAGATAAGAGCAATTTTACCAACTTAAGCAACTGAATCGTGCTTAATGTATAAAAATTACCATCCCCAAAATCTTCGCTAGTGCCGCTTTGGGTTAATGAGCTTCTAGACCTCTTAACTTGCGATCTCACAAAAGCAAGACCATCGACACAGTTGGAAACTACCGATAAAATTTGACGATCGGTCATAGGTCGTCAAAAAGTTTAACATCTTTGCTTAGCTTTTCGCTTTTAATTCAATCTTTGTAAAAGATAAGCAGGGTTATCGAGCCTAAAAAATTGGAAACTGAAAAATAAGAATAGGCAGCGCAGAACGCCTACCTCAAACAATGCTTCTTTAGCACAGCTTGATTTTTGCCATTTTTCCTGAAACTATTTATAATAGGATTAGTTATAATCAAAAACTTAGTATTCAATGGTTTGGCCTTTTAAACCCAAGAAACGCAAACAAATTGCTCGAGTTGAAATTACGGGCGCGATCGCCTCAGAAACGCGCAAACGCCTGCTCAAAGCCTTCAAAACCATTGAAGAAGCCAAATATCCCGCCCTCCTACTCCGCATCGACTCTCCCGGCGGCACGGTTGGCGACTCCCAGGAAATTTACGCCGCCCTCAAACGCCTGCGCGAAAAAGGCGTAAAAGTCGTCGCTAGTTTCGGCAACATTTCCGCCTCTGGGGGCGTATACGTCGGCGTAGGAGCCGATAAAATCGTTGCCAACCCCGGCACAATTACCGGCAGCATCGGCGTAATTCTGCGCGGAAACAACCTCGAACGCCTGCTCGATAAAATCGGCGTATCCTTCAAAACTGTCAAATCCGGGCCTTATAAAGATATCCTTGCCTTCGATCGCGAAGCCACCCCCGAAGAACTCCACATCCTCCAAGAACTCATCGACACCAGCTACCAACAGTTCGTCGAAACCGTCGCCAGCGAACGCAACCTAGCCGTCGAAACCGTCAAAACCTTTGCCGACGGGCGCGTTTTCACCGGACAGCAAGCCCTAGCCCTCGGAGTCATCGATCGCCTCGGAACCGAAGAAGACGCGCGCCGCTGGACGGCGGAACTCGTCGGACTGGATCCCGAAAAAACCAAATGCACCACCATCGAAGAGAAAAAATCTCGCCTCTCGCGCCTGCTTTCCGGACAAACCCAAAGCAAACCCCGCTTTCACAGCGCCCTTAACTGGGTAGAATTTGAACTGAGTACCAGCGGACAGCCGTTATGGTTGTACCGTCCTTAAAATCGAGATTGTTGAGATTGACTGAGAAAGGATAAAAATCCCCACAGCAAAATTTACAATCGAGATGAGAACAGTGGAGGATTGTGTTGTGGATTGGAAAGTTCGGGCTATTCGCGGGGCGACAACCGCTTCAGAAAACACAGAAGAAGCGATCGCAGTCGCAGTGCGGGAATTGATCGACGAGTTAGAGGAGCGCAATCAACTCGATCCCGAAGAAATTGTTAACGTCGTATTCACTGCCACCCGCGATTTAGATGCCATCTTTCCCGCCGCGATCGCGCGCGAACGTCCCCATTGGGATAGCGTCCCTCTCCTCGACTGCCAGCAGATGCACGTTGAAGGGAGCCTAGAGCGCTGTATTCGCGTCCTCATCCAAATCAACACGCCCCTTCCTCAGTGCAAAATGATTCACGTTTACCTCGGTAACGCCAAGCATTTGCGCCCGGATTGGAGTTAGGAATAATGGTCAATAGCGCTAGGCAGATCGGTTAGGACATTAAGTAGGGTGGGCAGCGCCCACCAGCCAATGCTTTCAGCTTTAGAGAGCGTTCATTCTTCGGTGAGTAGCGCTCTAATTCGGAATTCAAAACTATAAATTGCTAAATAAATCCGGTCGAACAAAGCGCATTTTACTGCCTTCGTTCGACCGGAATTTAAATCGATTTTTAGACCGATTCAGCCTTTGGATAATTAGTAGTCGAAGTCGCCGCCGCCACCGGGAGCCGCAGCAGCTTTATCTTTTTCCGGCTTATCGACAACGATACACTCGGTCGTTAAGACCATACCCGCGATCGAAGCGGCGTTTTGCAGCGCGCTGCGAGTCACTTTAGCAGGATCCACAATACCCGCTTCAAACATATCGACAAACTCGTTAGTAGCAGCGTTGTAACCGATGTTAAAGTCTTTTTCTTTAACGCGCTCGGCAATAACCGCACCGTTTTGTCCGGCGTTTTCAGCAATCCGCTTTAAAGGAGCAGCCAGAGCGCGAGAGACAATCATTGCACCCGTGAGGGCTTCAGCTTGCAGGTTGTCGGTTGCCCACTTTTCGAGTTCGGGAACGAGATGGGCGAGGGTGGTACCGCCGCCGGGAACGATGCCTTCTTCAACCGCTGCTTTAGTCGCGTTGATGGCATCTTCAAGGCGAAGTTTGCGGTCTTTCATTTCGGTTTCAGTCGCCGCGCCAACTTTAACGACAGCGACACCGCCAGCGAGTTTAGCTAAACGTTCTTGCAACTTCTCTTTGTCGTAGGAAGATTCGGTTTCGTCCATTTGACGGCGAAGTTGCTCGCAACGCGCTTTTACGCCTGCTTCGTTGCCTTCAGCAACAATGGTGGTGTTGTCTTTGGTGATGGTCATGCGGCGCGCGGTTCCGAGGGAATCGAGCTTAGCGTTTTCGAGCTTCAAGCCAGCATCCTCGGTGATCACTTTACCGCCAGTGAGAACGGCGATATCTTCGAGCATCGCTTTGCGGCGATCGCCAAATCCCGGTGCTTTGACAGCAGCAACGTTGAGTACGCCGCGCAAGCGGTTAACAACCAGGGTAGCGAGGGCTTCTTTCTCGATGTCTTCGGCAATGATGATTAACGGTTTGCCGGAGCGGGCGACTTGCTCGAGAACGGGAACTAAATCTTGAACCAAGGTGATTTTTTTATCGGTAATCAAGATGTAGGGTTCTTCGAGAACCGCTTCCATGCGTTCGGTGTCGGTGACGAAGTAGGGGGAGATGTAGCCTTTTTCAAAGCGCATCCCTTCGGTAATTTCCAACTCGGTGGTCATCGATTTGCCTTCTTCGAGGGAAATCACGCCTTCTTTACCGACTTTATCCATCGCATCGGCGATCATTTGACCGACTTCTTCGTCGTTTCCGGCAGAGATAGAACCGACTTGAGCGATGGCTTTGGAATCTTCGACGGATTTGGCGTGGGAAGCAATTTTATCGACGAGGAATTCGGTGGCTTTGTCGATACCGCGTTTGAGGGCGATCGGGTTAGCGCCCGCAGCAACGTTGCGCAAGCCTTCTTTAACGATCGCATGGGCGAGAACCGTTGCAGTGGTGGTTCCGTCTCCGGCGACATCGTTGGTTTTCGAGGCAGCTTGACGAATCAAGGATACGCCCGTGTTTTCGATGTGATCTTCGAGTTCGATTTCTTTGGCGATCGTGATCCCGTCGTTAACGATTTGAGGCGCGCCGAATTTCTTTTCGAGAACGACGTTGCGACCTTTTGGGCCGAGGGTCACGGCAACGGCTTCAGCGAGAAGGTCGATGCCTTTCTCGAGGGCGCGACGGGCTTCTTCGTTGTAAATAATGCTCTTAGCCATAATCTATGGATGCAGGTTAAATGGAGTGGGTGAGGGTTTTAAAGTTAAGATTTGACCGAGGGCGATCGCGAAAAATTATGCGACAGCCGCCAGAATGTCTTTTTCCGATAAGAGAACGTAGTCTTCGCCGCCGAGTTTGATGTCAGTACCGGCGTACTTGGAGTAGAGAACTTGGTCGCCGACTTTGACTTCTAAGGCAACGCGGCTGCCGTCGTCTTTGACCTTGCCGGGACCAACTGCCACAACTTCGCCGACTTGGGGTTTTTCTTTAGCAGTGTCGGGTAATAAGATGCCCCCTGCGGTTTTTTCTTCAGAAGCGCTAACTTTCACGAAGACGCGATCGGCGAGGGGGGTAACGGTAGAAACGTTAATGCTTAGTGCTGCCATAGGGGTTATTCCTAAATTACTCCTGAAGTTAAAGTAAGCGGAAAGCAAGTTTTAGCACTCTCACCTTCCGAGTGCTAATGTAGCGAATTGCGGCGACAGGACGCAACAGTTTGCGTTGTACGGTTATCCGAACCGGGAGGGGTGAAGAATGATGAATGCGGAATTATGAATTGTGAATGATGAATGCTGAATTATCCGAAAGCATTGATATCCCTCACCCCCGGCCCCTCTCCCGATCCCCCCTAACCCCCCTTACTAAAGCTACTGTGTACACACAAGTAGACAATTGAGACCCCCAATCTGTATAAGCCTTGCTAGGCAAGGCTTTCACAATTCAGAGTTGATTCTTAACAACTCAAGCTTATTGAGAAAGAGAAACGAGCCATCGGCTCTTGAGACATCGGAATGTTCCGAAACGGTTCCGCGATCGAGATGTGTGTACACAGTAGCTTACTAAAGGGGGAAAATGCGAGGGGAGAAAGAACAGTAGAATGGGAGTTCCGGCTTCTAATGCACATTAGGCGTGAATTGTGAATGATGAGGGGTGAGGGATGAGGGGTTAATTACGAATTACGAATTACGAATTACGAATTACGAATTACGAACTACAAAGCTTTCCCAATCCTAGCGATCGCTACTGACTGAGGTTTTAGTCAGGGGGGCGCTGACTTGCTGGGTCTGCACGAGTTGGAGATTATACCCCAGCCAAAAACTCGTACCGCCCAAAAGCGCGATCGCGGCTACCAAAGTTCCCGTCAGCAGGCGGACTTGCGATCGCAACTCTTTCACCTCGCGATCGCGCACAACCAAGAGTTTACTATGCTCTCCGGGCTTCTCTGTCAGAGTCTGCTCGATTTTTTTCGGCAGCTTTTCCGGTTTAAACTGCACCTGCGAGTACAGCCAATTCACGATTAGCTGCGGGCAATTTTGCTTAAACCAGCGCAACGCCAACATTCTGAATGCGGGTTTCGACAGTCGCGCGATCGACTTCATCGTGCGATTCACCGGATGTGCCTGAAAGCGAACATCAATCCAATTCACCGCACCCACATCGTAGAGCGCATCCAGAATCATCTTAACCGTCGTCTCTTGAGAATAGATTAAATGTTCTATCAGCAGCAGAATGTCCCGCTTTCTCTGCACTTGCATCCGCTGCTCTTGGGAGTCAGTTAATTTTTCTAGCGGGGTGTCGGAAGAAGAAGGCAACATCTTCACCTTAGCAGTCACATCCTCTTTACCTTAGCAGTTGTAAGCTCCAGACCGCAGGCAATTTTGAGGGAACCCACCTCAAGTCCGACAACCCTCGCCGATCTCTACGAAACATTAAGCAAATATTTAAGGGCGTTACGAACTGTAAAGATTAATCAAAGGATAGATCGCCACCCAAAAAGAATGCTAACTTAATAAGTAAGCACAACGAAGGCAAAAGAAACTTCGCTAAAACAATCAGATTCAAGCTTGTGCTTCCGGCTTGGGGTCTGGGCAGTAAATTCCGGCACTGTTAGCCAAAACCCGCATCATTAACACAACAGAAGATGGATTCTTATTCGCCTAGCATTTGTTGTTTACTGTAATAATGAGTTGAAACAAATGGTTGGGATGCTTTAAGCTAGCTCCGAGTAAGAGCCATAATCATCACACCTGAAACGGCGTTAAGATGCAAAAAAACCGAAGGAATACTGCTAGAAAAAAGTAAAACTTTAGTTAGAGAGTAACATCAAATAATCGTTCATTACCATCGTTCGTTTCGGAACCCGCCGCTTGCCGCAATGTTTTTCTAATTGGGCAGTTAGGCGGGTTAGCTTTTTGGGATCAATTAAATCGCTTCAATATTCAACCTTAAAAGCATCAACGTAATCGCGAACAAATTGCTCGAAGGGAATCGGAGGTTTGCCAGTAATATCTTGCACGGTCGGTAAAATTGTTGCATAATCTCCGGCTTTTTGGCGATCGTACAACCCTAAAACCATATCAATTTGTATTTCGGGAATTTGGTTGCTTTGCATCGCTTGACGAGCAATTTCGGGCGGGATATCGACATAGGTAATTGTTCTCCCCAATACCGCAGAAAGAATACTCGCAACCTCGGAATTGTTAAGAGCTTCTGAGCCGGTTAAGGTGTAAGCTTGACCTTGATAACCCCCTTGCATCAGAACCCGTGCAGCAACAGCAGCAACATCGCGAATATCGATGAAACTAATTTTGCCGTCGCCTAGAGGGAGATAAAAAGCATTTTCGGCTTTAATACTGGCACTGGTATAAATGATGTAATTTTGATAGAAAGAGTTCGGGCGTAAAAAGGTATAAGGAATACCTGAAGAGGCGATCGCGCTTTCCGAAGTTCCGTGACTCTGCCCTAAAAGCAGATCGGGTTCAGTATCCACACCCATTACTGAAAGTTTAACAATCTGCTCGATTCCCGATGCTTTTGCCGCTTCCAAACAGGTTAAATCGAATTCAACCAGGTTCGGTGCGAGGGGAGTCATTAAAAACGCTTTATTGACACCAGCGAAGGCAGAACGCACAGTATCCGGTCGATTGAGGTCGAATTCAACCCGTTCGACTTCGGGGGGAAGTTCGCTAGCGCGCGATCGCACTGCCGCCCGTACCTTAGCGCCCATTGCAACGAGATGCTTAACAACTTCGCGCCCAACATTGCTGTTTGCGGCGGTTACTAAAATCGTTTCGGTCATGGCTGAGGTTCCAGATAATGGTACACAATTGAAACAGACTAGAACAGCGTTCGGTTCGCTTTAGTTTTACTTAACACAAGCGATTAATCGTTACCAAACGGAAACTCACTGAAAATTGAGAAAAGATGCCAGAGAAGAAGTATCATTGCCCCGTAGAAGTCACCCTCGACGCGATCGGTGGGAAGTGGAAGTGCGTCATTTTGTGGTGGTTATCGCAAGGAACGTACCGCTTCAGCGACTTGCAGCGATCGATACCCGGAATTACCCAAAAAGTGTTAACCGAACGCTTACGGGAATTAGAAGCAGACGGTTTAATTTACCGTCATGTTTACCCAGAAAAACCGCCTCGCGTTGAATATTCGCTTACGCCAGACGGCGAATCTATTAAACCGATTACCGACTTGATGTGTGCTTGGGGAAAAGCACGACAACCTGAATATCCTTTTGCTTATCGGTCTTAATTTTTAATACTCACAACAAAAAGCTAACGATTCGCTGCCAGACTGTTTCTAACAAATCGGGACTATCCGCATTAAACCACTCGATTTCTGGGTAGGCACGAAACCAAGTGCGTTGGCGTTTCGCAAATTGGCGCGTATGTAGAACCGTTAAATCTCGCGCTTCAGTTAAAGTAATTGCTCCTTTTAAATGCTGCCCGATCTCCGCATAGCCTAATGTATCGAGTAAGGGTAAATCCCAACCGTATTTTATCCCTAACCTTTCCACTTCCTCAATAAAACCCATTGCTATCATTGTATCGGTGCGTTGTTTAATGCGAGCATCTAAGGCAGGAACATCGCAATCTAATCCGATTTGAAGGATAGGATAGTTAGGGGGCGATTCGCCTTGTTGTTCGGAAATTGGCTTTCCGGTCGCGTAAAAAACTTCCAACGCTCTTAACGTTCGTACTGTATCGTTAGGGTGAATTTTTTTTGCAGAAAAAGGGTCGATTTGTTGTAAAAAAGCATAGCATTGCGGCTGCCCTAAAGTTTGCAGACTCAATCTTAATTCGGGTTGTGGGGAGACGCGGGGAATTTTTAAGCCTTTGACGATGGATTTGATATAAAGTCCCGTTCCGCCGACGAGGAGGGGATGGGGGGACGGGGAGAGGGGGAGAGAATTGTTAACCAGAGTTTGATATTCGGCGAGGGTT
The DNA here is from genome assembly GCF_014698145.1 of Oscillatoria sp. FACHB-1406. Lineage (NCBI taxonomy): Bacteria > Bacillati > Cyanobacteriota > Cyanophyceae > Oscillatoriales > Oscillatoriaceae > Oscillatoria > Oscillatoria sp. FACHB-1406. Next base: position 37,095 of record NZ_JACJSM010000018.1, read on the forward strand.
AAGGTTTCGGTGGGATCGCAAATATCGATAAGGTAGTGGGGAACGAGTTGTTGTTCTTCGAGGGTAGGTTTGGCAGTGCCGATGTCGAATTCCCGGTAGATTTGGCGAGAATCGGCACTGATAATTACCGCGTTTAAACGTTGCGCGATCGCGAGGGCTAAACCAGATTTTCCGGTTGCCGTCGCGCCGCAAATAACAATTAGGGGAGAATTCATGGCCCGCCTAGAACTCGCTCTGAGATGCGAGTTAGCAATTGATTGTCGAGAGGATGATTTTTATAGAAAGTTTCTAAGCGGATGGTATTCGCATCTGAGTAGCGGAAGGAGACGATAAAAGTGCCGTGACTATCCTCATCCTCGAATCGATATTGAGGTCGATTTGTCGTACCGCCTACATTGAAACCCGCAAGGTTTAATGTTCTACCACTACTCTTATTTTTTAAATGGAGAACATAGTAACCGGGCTCCCACTGACTGAATGAAGCTTGCCAACTTTCACTCGCAAAAGTGCCGATGATGGAAAAGTTTTTTGTATACAGCGGGCAGTTATTGGTTTCTTCGTCAACCTGTCCGCTCGCATCTAAAGAAGCGCGGCAAGGTTGAGTCAGTTCGTCGGCTTTTGCGGTCGAGGCAAGCGTGAAAGAAAGCGATAAGGTTAAGAAAGTGGCAGACGCGATCGCGGTGAGTTTCATAGCGAACTCAATCTTCATTCAATGGGTCGAAAGTTAAGATGTTGTCTCGAGATTAAAGTTCCGGAATCTCGGAATATTTTTAGCAAGAAGGGCGAATGCCATTCGCCCCTACACCCATTAAAAAGGGCTAAATTAATCATTCATAATTCCCCCATTCATCACTCATAATTCATAATTCATAATTCCCCCATTCATTATTCATTATTCATTATTAATTCCCATCGCTCGACCAATGGGGGGGATCGTAACTTAGTTTAACGACTCCGTAGGATGCACCAACCGTCCACAAAGTCCGATTTTCGCCGCCCGATCGCGGTTCGCCGATGGTGACGAGAGTACCGCTAGCATTTTTCACTTTAATCGTTCCCGTCCAACTAATCACCCAATCGATCGCGAGTCCTTGGGTATGGCGCGATCGCAAGGCCGCCGGATTATCGCCGATATCGAAGGCATTGACCATATCTCGCGCCGCTTGCAGGGATATAGCATTGGTATAATGAACCCAGGAAATATCAATCCCAGGCATTCCCGGAACGTCGGTAGGGGAGATGTCGCCGTTTTTAAGCTTGACGCTATAGTGCATCATGTAGGCCCGTTCCGGCGGCCGATAGGTATTGTTGACTTGGATAGTTGCGCCTGCTTCGCGCAGGGCGCGTTCAAAAGCTTGCACCTTTTGGCGGAAGGGGGAAACAAGGGTATCGATGGAGTTGCTGGCGGGGAAATAGTTCACCCAATGAGGACCACTCAATCGCTGTCGCTGTCGCCGCGCGTATTCGCAGAAAATATCGAGGGCGGGGTTTAAGTCTGCGCCAAGCTTTTGTTTGGTGGCGGCGGAGAGGCGTTGAGCGAGGAGCGATCGCAAGTTAGTAGACTGGAGGCGGTAGGCTTCGGCTAAACCGCGCGTACTCATCGAACCGAAGTCGCCATCGACGGTTAAGGCGGGTTTGAGGGATGCGATCGCGTTTAAGCTTTGCTGGAGATCTTTAACCTGTGCTTCCCCAAAGTTAATATAACTCAGCAGCATTTTCGCTGTAATGTTAGCAACATAAAACACAAAACCTTGCGTTAGCGCTTTAGTGTAAGTCGGAATATCAACGACACCCGTAGCAAAGATGCCATTTTTTTCCTGATAGTTGCGCGTTGCTAGCGTACTAACGTTACCATAGCCGCCATCAACCGCACCGACAGGATACTTATTATCGAGTAAAAATCGCTGCCAAGCCTCGACTGCATCGCCCCTCGACCCTTTTTGAAGAGTATATAACTTCAAGGCAACTGGATTAAAAACCATAACTCCTGCCCTTTTGATTTCGATCGCTCCATGTTTTCCTCACTATCTTCCTCCGCCGCTCCCTCAACGTCAATTCCATAGAATCCGGTCAAGCTTGATTTTTTCTTTAAATCTGCGCTTTTCAGGCAGCGAAGCCTTTTGTGTTAGAATTCTTAGGTAATTTTGACTTTTAGTGCAGCGATCCCGCTTCTAAACGCTGCAATCGCCAACCATCAACGGCAAACCCGACTCATTCCTCGCCCCTCAATACCCTCACCCCTTCAATCTCGGCAAAATAGGGAGGGTGCATCCCCCCAAGAAAGTTGCGCTGAAACGCCTCTAATGCAGGCAGTAACCCTTTTGTGCTAGAATTTTTAAAGATTTTGTCATAAAGGAGTCCCGACTCGGCTCCTCACGATTGTTGGAGAAATTTCATGACAAGCACTTACAGCGCCGAGCAAATTCAAGTTCTAGAAGGTCTTGAAGCCGTTCGCAAGCGACCCGGAATGTACATCGGTTCCACCGGACCGAGGGGACTCCACCATTTAGTCTACGAGGTTGTGGACAACGCGATCGATGAAGCCTTAGCGGGGTATTGTACCCATGTCGAGGTCGATATTCAGCCCGACGGTTCGGTCAGCGTTGCTGACGACGGACGGGGGATTCCTACCGACAAACACCCCAAAACCGGTAAATCCGCCCTCGAAACCGTAATGACCATCTTACACGCGGGCGGAAAGTTCGGCGGCGGCGGCTATAAAGTTTCCGGCGGACTTCACGGTGTCGGCGTTTCTGTCGTTAACGCCCTCTCGGAATGGGTCGAAGTAACGGTCTTGCGAGATAATAAAAGTCATCGCCAGCGCTACGAACGCGGCATTCCCGTCACGGACTTAGAAGTCACTCCCGATAAGCAGAAAAATCGCACTGGAACTGCCGTTGCGTTTCTCCCCGATACGCAAATATTCACCGATGGCATCGAGTTTGATTACAATACCCTCGCCGGACGCTTGCGGGAATTGGCTTATTTAAATGCAGGGGTTAAGATTACCTTTAGCGATCGCCGCCTTGAAGAAGAGCGCGTTGAAACCTACTGCTACGAAGGCGGCATCAAAGAATATGTCACCTACATGACGCGGGAAAAAGAAGCCCTGCATCAAGATATTATTTATGTCGAAGGCGAACGGGATGGAGTCGCGATCGAAGTTGCCTTTCAATGGTGCATTGATGCCTACAGCGATAACATTTTAGGATTCGCCAATAACATTCGTACTATTGATGGGGGAACTCATTTAGAAGGGCTAAAAACCGTCATGACGCGGACGATGAATAACATCGCTCGCAAGCGAAATAAACTCAAAGATAACGAACCGAACTTAGGCGGAGAAAACGTTCGCGAAGGCTTAACAGCAGTTATATCTGTTAAAGTTCCCGACCCAGAATTTGAAGGGCAAACTAAAACCAAGTTAGGGAATACCGAAGTTCGAGGCATTGTCGATTCTTTAGTTGGGGAAGTTCTCAACGAATATTTTGAATTCAATCCGCAAGTTGCCGATGCGGTATTAGAGAAAGCGATTCAATCGTTCAAAGCAGCCGAAGCGGCGCGGCGGGCGCGAGATTTGGTACGGCGCAAATCGGTGTTGGAATCGTCGCCTTTACCGGGGAAATTAGCCGATTGCAGTTCGCGAGATCCGAGCGAATCGGAAATCTTTATCGTGGAGGGCGATTCGGCGGGCGGCTGTTTTGATGGCGATACTTTGGTCGCATTAGCTGACGGGCGCAATCTCAGTTTTAAAGAATTGGTGGCAGAAGAAGCGAGCGGCAAGCAAAACTTCTGCTATACAATTCGTCACGATGGAAAAATCGGCATCGAGCGTATCGTTAACGCGCGGATGACGAAGGCTAGCGCAGAAGTTGTTCGGCTGCTTCTCGATAATGGAGAAGTGTTAGTTTGTACGCCGGATCATCGTTTCATGCTGCGGGATGGAAGTTATAAACCGGCAGCGGAGTTAACACCTGATGATTCTTTGATGCCGTTGTATCGTAAGGTATCGGACGAAGGAGAAAGGCTTTGGGATCCGCAGTTGGAAGTGTGGCTATCGACGCAGGAAATTGAAATGCGATCGGAAACTTCGGTAACGTGCGATCGCTATTTTAATGGCGAAACCGAGAAAGTGTTAGAAGCCGTCGCGAATTACAATCACCGTATTGTCTCTATCGAACATTTGACCGATCGCGTCGATGTTTACGATATCGAAGTTCCGCATACCCATAACTTTGCGCTAGCGAGCGGTATTTTCGTTCACAATAGTGCAAAACAAGGTCGCGATCGCCGTTTCCAAGCTATCCTCCCCTTACGCGGTAAAATTTTGAACATCGAGAAAACCGACGATGCCAAAATTTACAAAAATAACGAAATTCAAGCCTTAATTGCTGCCTTGGGTTTGGGGATTAAAGGCGAAGAATTCGATCCGGCGCAACTGCGCTATCACCGCATCTTAATCATGACCGACGCGGACGTTGATGGGGCGCACATTCGCACGCTGTTGCTGACGTTCTTCTATCGCTATCAGCGGGATTTGGTCGATCGCGGCTATATTTATATTGCCTGTCCGCCGCTTTATAAATTAGAACGCGGACGCAACCATCAATATTGCTACACCGAACGCGAACTGCAACAAGCGATCGCGCAATTCCCCGCCAACGCCAACTACACCATCCAACGGTTTAAAGGTTTAGGGGAAATGATGCCGCAGCAACTCTGGGATACAACCATGAATCCCGAAAGCCGGACGATTAAGCGGGTTGAAATTGAAGATGCAGCCGAAGCCGATCGCGTGTTTACTGTATTAATGGGCGATCGCGTCGCACCCCGTCGCGAGTTCATTGAAACCTACGGACCCAAATTAAACCTCGCTGAGTTGGATATTTAACACTCACCATCGGGGAGCTTTAATCGTCTTGAAGCTCTCCAATCTCTCGATTTACTCCTTTTTTTTGGAGCCAGATAGTCAGATGCAGAAATCTTCCAAACTTTCACAGGAAGTTGAGATTACAACAGAGCAGAAAGAGGCAGCCGAAGCTGAAATTCGGGAAAAGAAAAAAGTTGTCGATTATGAGACAAAAGAATACCCAGTGGAAGTGCTGGTTCAAAAATATAGAGAAGGAGAAGAGGAAGATACTAACGAATTATATGTGCCAGATTATCAACGAGAGATGATTTGGGAGGAATCTCGACAATCAAAGTTTATTGAATCCCTTTTATTAGGGCTTCCTATTCCCTACATCTTTGTGGCAGATCTACGCCCGAAACAAGAAGATGAGGAGACAGAAGATTTAGCGCGTTTAGAAATTGTCGATGGAACGCAGCGTATCCGCACGTTAGATAGATTTTTGAGTAATGAACTCCAACTCCGCGAACTCAAAAAGTTAGAGAAGCTGAATGGATTTAAGTTTAGAGATCTGCCTTTGGCAAGACAAAGACGTTTTAATCGAGCTACAATTCGCATGATTGTCTTGACAGAAAAAGCGGATGAAGAGACTAGAAGAGATATGTTTGAACGTATTAATAGCGGCAGTGTTGAGCTCAATGATATGGAAAAACGTAGAGGTATATCTCCCGGTCCGTTTGTCGATCTCCTTGAAGAATTAGCAAAAGAGCCTAAATTCCGCAAATTATGCCCGTTTTCTAAAGCCCTGATCGATAAACGCGAGCCTGAAGAATTTGTACTCCGCTTTTTTGCTTACTTAGATAACTATAAAAACTTTGAGAGAAAGGTTAATGAATTTCTGAATCAATATTTAGAGAAGCACAACAACTCGGAGCTAAATATAGCAGAGAAGCGCTCTGAGTTCCAGCAGATGCTAGAGTTTGTGGAAAAATACTTTCCCAATGGCTTTAGTAAATCAAAAGGTCATGTAAAAACACCTAGAATCCGTTTTGAGGCAATCTCTGTAGGTGTCGCACTAGCATTAAGAAAGCAGCCAGACCTTCACATAAACTCAATAGATTGGTTAGAGTCCCCAAAATTTAAAGACTATACAACTTCAGATGCTAGTAACTCTAGACCTAAAGTGATAAAGCGCATTGAATACGTTCGAGACCAACTGCTCGCTAAATCATGACTAGCACCTTATTTGAAGACTTTCAAAAGCGCTCCAAGGAAGTAAGTAGATATTTTGTATTCTTGAAAAATTTGGAGCAGGGAACGATTAAGTTAAGTATGGGTGGAAGAAGTCAGACCCTCAGAACGCGACAAATTGACTCAGAATTGATTAAGACTTTGAAAGCGAGTGGCTTTTTACTGCTATATAACTTAGTCGAAGCCACAATGAGAAATGCAATTGAGGCAATATTTGACGAGCTACAATCCCAAGGAATTTCTTACGATAGTATTAGACCCGAACTCAAAAAAGTGGTGCTTAAAAATTTGAAGAAGCGGAATCCTGACAGGATATTTTCAAGCATAACTTCCATTTCAGTAGATATTATCGCTGCAAGCTTTGATAAGCAAGAACTGTTTTCTGGTAATCTTGACAGCAAGCAGATCAGAAAAACTGCAACCGAGTATGGATTTACTGACTTGACTGACCATGCAAAAACAGGTCGCGGTAGCGACCTGTTAACTGTTAAGACTAACAGAAATGATTTAGCACACGGATTTAAGACATTTGAAGAAGTTGGGAAAGATAAAACTGCTGATGAATTATTAGATATAAAAAATAAAACTGTGCGATATTTAAGACAAATATTGAATAATATTGAACAGTATTTAGACAATAAAGATTATTTAGATTCAACCGCTAAGGTAAGTCCTTAATTAAACTCTTCGAGATGAATTAAAATGCTTTTTGCAATAACTTGACCTAGCTTAACAGGAACAGCATTACCAATTAATCTACCTACTAAATCAATAGCTACTGGTCTATCTGGAGATACAAATTGATAGGTTGGTGGGAATGTTTGTAATAAAGCTGCTTCTCTAAGAGAGAGCGCCCTATCTTGTTCGGGATGACCAAACCTCCCATTCCCAAAACCAAAACATTGAGTTGTAATTGTTGGGCTTGGTTTTTCCCATTCCATTCTACCGTATACGGCTGGATAAGTTTTTCCACTTTCTTTAATATGACATTTAGCTAGTAAGTATTCAGGCCAATCTCGCCAAGTCCCCCCTGGTTTAGAGGCACGAATACGTCGTAAATTCAGTTCGGAAAGCTTGCTACTTCTATGCAATCTATCCCTGGCAGAAACTTGCCCAGCATAAAGCGGTTCTAAATCCTCAATTGTTTCTCTGACTGTAACGTAATTATTCAAGTTATGGGTGGGTGAAATTAATCTTATTTCTCCCCGATTTGATGCCAGTAAAACTAGCCGCTTTCTAGATTGAGGAATCCCATAATCCATACAATTCACTTGTTTGAATTCAAAATAATAGTAATTCTTCTTGAGAAACTGAAGAAATTCATCGAACACGGAATGAGCCTGCAACTGGATGACATTCTCTATTGAAATAATATCCGGCTTACTTTCTTCCGCAAGACGACGGAAATCCTGCAATAGCTTCCACTTAGAACTTCTATCTTTATAGCGTCTCGAATAGGTTGAAAATGGTTGACAAGGAGCGCATCCTGTTAGAACCTTAATTTTGCTTCCCTGAAAATGTTGGACAAGCTCTCCGCTACTGACATCTTCCACATTTTTCAGTATAAATTGTGCTTTGTTGTTGTATTCATAGGGAAATTGACAGGCTGGATCTATATCATATCCAGCTTTGACTGGAAGCCCCGCTTGCTCAAATCCATGTGTTAATCCTCCAGCACCACAAAACAAATCTACTGTTGAAATGTTTACTGTCATTCAGATTCTCTCACTCGGATATCGACCTCTTAAATACTCTACATTACTCTTGCTCTTAAGAAGCAGCGTCATTCCCTCAGCAAAACCTGGAGTCGTTCCAGTAGCTTATCCGGATGGTAGGGCTTACTGACAAAGAAGTTAGCTCCAACAGCTAGGGCGGGGGTGTAATTGGCGGATAACCCACTCATAGCAATAATTTTAACGGTGGGAGCGATTTCCTTCAGTCGTTGAATGACAACAATCCCGCTCATCACGGGCATTGTCATGTCCACAATTACAGCACTAATCTCCGATGGGTGGCGCTCGAACAGCGCGATCGCTTCCGCCCCACTGCTAGCCGATAATACCCTATAGTTACAGCATTCCAACAGCGATCGCGTGCTTTCAAGTACAGCAAGATCGTCATCGACAACTGCAATGATTTTCCCACCCCCATCCAACTGGTTCTGTCGTTCCCGAGTCGGCGTTGCATTGCTCTCAAGCGCGGGAAGATAAACCTTAACTTCCGTACCGCGTCCCATCTCGCTGTTAACTTGCACGAAACCGCCGTAATTTTTAACCATACCCAGCACCATCGCCAGTCCTAAACCCGTCCCTTGTCCCAGCGGTTTCGTCGTAAAAAAAGGCTCGAAGATGCGATCGCGCACTTCTGGGGGAATTCCGGTTCCCGTATCGGCAACCGTAACGACGACATAATCGCCCAGTCGCGCCTCTAAATTCGTTTGCGTAAAAGCCAGATCTACAGACTCATGCTCGATCGAAAGCGAAAGAATCCCGCCATCGGGCATCGCATCGCGAGCATTCACGCAAAGATTCATAAACACCTGCTGTAAATGAGTCGAGTTCGCCGAAACCCACCACAGCATTGGATTGAGAATCGTTTGACGAATCGAAATCGATTTCGGTAGCATCGGTTGGATCAGGTTCACCACTTCCTGTAAAACCGGCGCGATACTGACCGGACCGCGCTCTTCTCCTCGACCCCGCGTAAACGTTAAAATCTGTTCCAAGGTCTTAGCGCCGCGCTTGGCGCTTTCCTCCAGCACCTTCAACATTTCCAGCGATCGCGAATCGAGATCGGGCAGCCTCAGCCGCAACACCTGAGAAATCGCCACGACAGGCGTAAGTACATTATTGAGATCGTGGGCAATCCCGCTCGCTAACGTCCCCAAACTCTCCAAGCGTTGCGCTCGATAAAACTGAGCTTCCAGTCGTTTTTGCTCGGTAATATCAGTATTCAAGCACAAAATAAATTTCGGTTGACCCTCCGCGTCGCGGGCAAGCGTCCACCGTCCCTCGATAATCATTTCTCGACCCGTTTTCGCAACTTTATGAAGCTCGCCGTGCCATTCTCCTAACTCTAATACGATGTTGGTAATTTCCGAAACTTGCTCGCCATTTTCGCCCAACAACTCATTCGCATTCCGACCGAGCGCTTCGGAAGCTAACCAACCATACATTCGCTCCGCACTGCGATTCCAGTAAAGAATGCGATGCTTGAAGTCGCGCACGAGAATCGCATCCGAGGTAATATCCAACAACGCCGCTTGTTCCTGGATTTTTTGTTCTGCGGCTTTGCGTTCCAATAGCTCGCGCCGCGTTTGCTCGTACAGTTCCGATTGCTGAATGGCAATGCTGAGATGAGTCGCGAGTTGCTCGAGCAGATCGACTTCCCAAGCTTGCCAGTGATGGGGAGTGGCGCAATGATGGGCGACGAGCAAGCCCCAAAGCTTTTCTCCTTGTATGATGGGGACGACTAGGCTAGCCATGACTTGCAAGGGTTTTAAAAGCTCGATATAACAGGTATTGAGGTTCGAGCGATCGAGATCGGAGATAGTCGAAACTCGCCCCTGAAGATAGCTCGGGGCGTAGAGATCGCTGAAGCATGGATCGAAGATAACCGTTCCCAACAGCGACAGCCAGCCTTCGCCGACAGATTCGACAATTCCCTGCGCGCCTCCATCCGAGCTAAAGCGAAAGACTGCCGCGCGATCGCTATCGAGGGCTTGCCGCACTCGCTCGACGGTGCGCAATAATACGACCTCGAGTTCGAGCGATTGCCGAATATCCCCGGCGATATCCGCGACCAATCGTTCCCGCTGAACTTGCTGTCGGAGACGGTGTTCGGCTTGTTTGCGATCGCTAATATCTTGAATCTGAGCGATAAAGTAGAGCGGTTGGTTCCGTTCGTCCCGAACCAAAGTCGTACTCAAAAAACCCCAAACGATATGACCCTGCTTGTGGACGTAGCGTTTTTCCATATGGTACGCGCCGATCTCTCCGGTCAACAATCGAGCAACGGACTGCTGGCAGGTCTCGAAGTCGTCGGGGTGGGTAATGATAGCATAGTTCATCCCGATTAATTCAGCTTCGCTGTAGCCAGTAAGCTCGCACAAAGCCGGATTGACTTGCAGGAAGTCCCCCTGCGGGTCGCTCAGTGCCATACCGATCGCGGCATGGTTAAAGGCGGCCGAAAATCGAGCTTCGCTTTCTTTTAAGGCATTTTCAACGAGTTTGCGATCGCTAATATCTTCAGCGATACCGCCGAAACCATAGGTTTCTCCGGTTTCATTGCGAATCGGAAAGCTCGCGCTCGAAATCCAGCGCACCGAGCCGTCTGGATGCAAAACCCGGTATTCGACATTGCTGGCGCGTCCTTGGCGTTGCTGTTCCAGTTGGGCTTCGACGATGGGGAGATCTTCGGGATGAATTGCCTCCAGCCACGATTCCGGTTGCTCGATGAGACTCTGGCGAGACCGTCCCCAGATCGTCTCGTAAGCGGAACTCGCGTAGCAGTTCGCCCAAGAGGTAGATGTTGTCATCCAAATTAGGGCATGGCTGTTTTCGGCGAAATGACGGAATCGAATCTCGCTTTCTTGCAAGGCAATCTCAGCTTCCTTGCGATCGATGAGATCGGCAGCTTGTCGCGCTAAGACATCGATTAGATTCAATTCCCGTTCTGATGGCTCGTGAGTTTCGCGCCAATGAGTGGAAAACATTCCCACCAGGCGACCATCTCGCGAAATCAGCGGTGTAGACTGCACGCTTCTTATACCACAGCGGCGAAAAGAGTCGAGATTCGCCGTACCGACAATAAAATTGCAGTTTTCCACATCGGAGACGATCGCGCGTTCTTTGCTGGCTAGGGCCATCGCGCAAACCGTTTGGTCGTCAACTGCCACCCATTCCCACGACGCTGCTATTTCTGGGTCAAATCCCCTGTAGGAGAGCAAGTGCAGTTGGTTGCGTTCCGGGTCGAAGATTTGGAGACTGCCCATATCGGACTGCACGATCGCAATGGCTGCATCGAGAATCTGCTCGTAAAGAGTTTGGATATTTTCTTGGGAAATTAATTGGGTGCTGATTCGCTGTAACTTTTGCGTAGCAGCCAGTTCTGCTGCGAGTTTCGCCTCACTCTCCCACAAAGCCGCTTCAACCTGCTTGCGCTCGCTCGCGTCTTGCATAACGGCTAACAATCGTTGTCCCGAGCCGTCCTCGACACGGGTAACAAACATCTCGAGTACCATTCCTTGAGGTTCGGACTCGCGCTGGAAACGGAGTGCTTCTCCGGTCTCCAGCACGCGATCGTAGGTGTCGTACCAGTCCTCGCTCTCGTCGGGGAAGTTGTCGCGGATCGACTGACCGCTCAAGTCGGGAATGCCAAACATGGCTTGCATTGCCGGGTTCATGGCGAGATAGCGGTAGTCGCGAAGCCCATCGGCTCGAAGGGGCAGTTGCTCGAACAGACAGACACCCGCATCAATCGAGTCGAACAGCGATCGATATTTAGCTCCCGACTCGCGCCAAGCTTCCTCACTCCGTTTGCGATCGCTAATCTCGTCGTAAAGCACCGCAAAGCGATCGCTGCCATCGGGGACAACCGTCACCTCAAACCAGCGATCGAGTTGTTCGATGTAATGTTCAAAGCGCATGGATTCGCCGGAATCTACCATTTGCTGATAGCTGCACAGCCATCCGTCGTCGATACCGAGAAGCATTTCGGTACTGAGGCGAGCGATCGCATCATTGCGGGAAATCCCCATGATCTTCTCGGCTGCGGCGTTGATTTCTATGAACCGATAGTCGATCGCGCAACCGCTCTCGTCGCGCACCACTTCGCAGAGGCTAACTCCTTCGTGAATCGCCTCGAAGAGCGTGCGATATCGAACTTCGCTCTCGCTGAGAGCCTTTTCTCGTTGTCGTTGTTGCTCGATGGTTCGATGGGCAATTTCTAACTCCCGATTCTTTTGCTGCAATTCGGTTTGAGTCGCTTGCAACTGTTCGAGAGCTAAACGCAATTTTTCGTTAGCCTCAGTCAGCGCGTCAACTTTCGGCTTTGTTGGTTCTGGGTTAAGGCGATCGCTCGATACCGATGAGTAGAGGGGATTTAATTGGTAGCCGACCCGATGTTGGGTTTTAATGAAGTCTTTGGGCGCGCCCGCCGCTGTTAATTTTTGCCGCAATTCTTTGATATGCACCCGAACGGCTTCTTCTCCGGGATATTCTAAGGAAGTCCAGACGCGATCGAGAATTGCGCTGGCACTGAGAACTTTCTGGGGCGATCGCAAAAAAAGTTCTAGAATCGCGTATTCTTTAGGCGTTACGGATAGTAACGAGGTGTCGTAGATAACTTTACGGCGGCCCGGATCGATGGATAGTTTTCCCCCGCTTAAAATCGGTTGAGCGATCTCGCCTCCTCGCCGCAGTAAGGCTTGCACTCGCGCGATTAATTCTTCCGCATCGAAAGGTTTGACGACATAATCATCGGCTCCGCTATTGAGCGCGAGCGCTTTTTGTTGGGCTGCTCCTTGCCCGGTTAACAATAAAATCGGATTTTTAAATCCCCGCGATCGCAACTGCTCGCACAAACTAATTCCATTGAGTTTCGGGAGAATAACATCAAGTAAGATTAGGTCGTATTCAAACGCCTCTACCATCTGTAAGCCGCTCTCACCATCGTCCACGCTATCCACTGCATAGTTATAGCTTGAAAATAAAAGCTCTAAGGTATGAGCGACAGTGAAATCGTCTTCTACCACTAAAATTTTCATAGATTTTTATAGCACAATGCTATTCACTTACAAATATGAGTTTTCACTCGCTCAATAGTTAACTTTTATTAAGTTTTTTGATACTCTTTTAAAGCAAGTTTAACTCATGTTACGAGGAGAATGACAAGCTTTTTGGAACCCGAGTCAAATAAGCCTTGCAGGTTTTCAGCGCTCGAAAAGCGATTCACCCTCTCCCGATAGAACTTCAACAGAAGAACTTGACGTTGTGGGCCGCAGGGATTCAGGACTGGCAAGTAGAGAAATATTCAAAATGGCAACCCGCCAACGTTTTCGCTCCTCACAGTTTCTTTACAAAAAAAAACGACACTGGAAAAAGCAATCGTACTGCTGCTCTAAGAAAAAATTAAGGAGCAATAACAGTGAATACTATCCCTATAACCTGCGCTAAACCTCGTGTAACCCTGCTTTCTTCAAAGGTTCTTCAAACCTTGGGATTGCTTCAAGCTCAACTCCCTCATACATTAGGTAGCATCTATATTTATGACTTAATCGACCAGCACGTGACTTGGACGAGTTGCTCTGTGGCGACTCTGCTGGGCTATACAGAAGAAGATCTTCAGCTTATGGGCCAGCTTGCCCTGGGTACTCTGATTCACCCTGACGACTTAAACCGAGTTTCCGAACATTACCAGTGCTATAGCGTTTTGCAATGGGGCGAGACGATTTCAATTGATTACCGCATGAAACGGAAAGACGGAATTTGGTATTGGTTGCGTTCCACAGAAACTCCTTTAGTCATGGCGACTGCTACTTGCCCCCTGCAAATTTTAGGGATAATTCAGCCAAGAAATATAGAATGGTTCTTTTAATTATTGACAACTCTATAAAAGCGGGGTATTTAACTTAATTTAAGCCAAAGGTTAAGACTTGGGGCTGCTTATTGACTCCCTTAAAAACTCTGCATTGAGTTCGGGAATCGAAGAATTAGAACTAAGCCGGGGCCAATCTCAAATCCGGCTAATACCAATTCTTAGTTACGATGCACTAAATTTTTCGTCGTAGGGGCATAACAATGTTCATGGGTGTCAACTTAAGCTTAAACCTGCTCACCTAGCCCGCCTTGGGTTCAAACCCAAGGCTAATAGCTCAAGTCCTCTTCAGAGGACTGGAAAATTCAGATGTATCTAACCCGTTTCAACGGGTTTCAGCTAATCGCTGTGGAACTTGAGTTCCTGGCGGGCTAAGTGTTTCACCTTAAGTTGACGCTAATGATGCCCTCTTCGGGAATCGTGCAAAATCAATGAGAATTGGTATAACGTAATTAAGCGGGGCTGAAATCGCTCAAAGCACGGGTTAGACGGCATCGGCTTCGCAAAGCGCGTCTTTTAATAAATCTTCTGCCCCAAACCGCACCACATCGTAACAGGGCAATCCCGTTTCTTCTGAGACGCGATCGATTTCCTGCTGGGCGCGGTATTCGTCTAAATTAGAGGTATTAAGCGCGATCGCTTTCACTTTCGCCGGAAAAAACGCCCCGCCCGCACGCACCACTGTTTCATACAACTGCACCACTTCCGGTAGCGGCGGAATGAAAATATCCGGGCAATTATGAATCGATTCTTGTCCCGCTTTATGCACCAAAATCAACCCCGTCGGCTGACTGCCGCGCATTAACGGTAATGCCGCTGTCGAACCGGGATGCAGCAGCGAACCTTGTCCTTCGATAAACAAAATATCGCAATCTTTCCCTGCTTCCAAAACCGCCGCTTCTACCGCACCCGCTGCAAAATCGACGCGCACCGCATCCAAGGGAATTCCTTCCCCTGCAATCATCAACCCCGCCTGTCCGGTGGCGATAAAGCGAGAATTTAGCCCTTGTTTGTGCGCCGCGCGCTGTAACTCCAAACAAGCCGACATTTTGCCGACGCGCATATCGGTTCCCACTGCTAGGATACGCTGACAGGGGAGCGATCGCGCCTTGCCTTTTGCCACGCTTAATCCCGGCGGTTCCTGGCGGATATCCCAAATCCACTGCCCGGGGCGCAAATTCTCCACAATCCCTTGCATGGAAGCGTGCAAGCCATTCACCAAGGACAAACCCGCTTCTACTGCCTCCTTTACTTCCTGCTGCCACGCCGGAGGTAACTTACCTCCTGTCGGCGCTAAGCCAATCAGCAGGACATCGGGATGATAAGCTAGCGCTTCGGTGACAGAATCGACAATCGGCGCATCGCAGGGAATTCCGGTTAACTCGCGCAATGATTCCCCCGGACAATCGGCATCAATGACGGCGACAACGGGCGCTTCTCCGTAGCGAAGATAGGCTAAACCAGTTTTGCCGCCGCGATTGCGAACGCCTTGGTGGAGGAGGATAGCAACTCGATTGTCTCGGGTTAATTGCACGATCTTTTATCGGTCGTTGAATAACATTCTATTATCCATCGCGAGTTGATATTTCGACAACTATTTTTGCAGTTTCTTCGTTTCTTTTATATTTTTGGGGTTCTTAGCTTATAAAGACAGGGGAGTTTTTTCCCCGATGCTATAGTTGCGTTCCTTAATTAAACGCTGTAACTTTTGCACGCGCTTTTTTGAGGGCGGGTGAGTCGATAAGATTGCTAAATTTCGTCCCTCTTTTTGTTCCATGCGGGAAAAAAAGTCAGTTGCCCCCGCGACTTGTCCGTAAGTCGCATTTAATAAGGTTAAACCAAATTCGTCAGCCGCAGCTTCTTGAGACTGAGAAAAGCTAGCATTCCCCACTTTCTGCACGAGATTTCCGGCCAACGCTCCTAAAGCGCCACCATCGCCGAAAATCGTGCCAGCAACAACGCTTAGCAACAAACTACGACTAATTCCCCGTAAATGATCGCGATGGGCAAAATGTCCTAACTCGTGTCCCAGTACCATCATTAATTCATTTTCTGATTCCGTTTGAGCGAGCAAACCTTGATAAATGACGATTACATCTCCGGGGAGGGCAATCGCATTCACGGTATCATCGGGAATATAAAAAAGGCAATAGTTATGTTCTTTTTGCTGTTCTGGGGGGAGAGAGGTTTCGAGGCGAGTGAGGAGTTTGTTGAGCGTATCTTGAGTCGGAGAAGATTCAGCTTTTTGCTCGAAAGCCGGAAGAATAATCGCCCCTAAACTGCGCTCGACTTGGGGAGGAATTAGCCCGATTAATCCATCAAGCAATAGTCCTAATGCCCAAATTGCTCCGATAATTAAGGCAACCAAGATTCCTAAGATAACGAGCAGTTGTCGATTGTTAGGGGGTGGGTTGCGATCGCTGTAATGTTCTCGCGTCATGAGAGTTTGAGTACGTCGTAAAATTTGAACGATAAAATCTAAACTAACTCAGGCTCGTTTGGCTCAAACCGAAGATTCTAGGGCGCTAAGATCGAGCTTGTATCGCCAATAATACAATCCGAGTCGCGGTGGAATTTCGCAATCTCGCTCGAAACCAACAGAGAGATAAAGTTGTGTTGCATCTGTCATTAGTTCGCTGGTGAATAATCCGATGGTTTTGGCTTTATCTTGCGTCGCGCGATCGATACAAACCCGAAGTAAAGCTCGCGCAATTCCTTGTCTGCGGTGGTGCGGTGAAACGGCGAGTAACAAAACCGATGCCCAATCTGAGGGGATTGGTGCAAGAGAATTTCCGGACGAACAATAGGCAACAGAAGCAACGAGTTCGTCCGACAGCATTGCAATTAGAAATACTGCCCGTTCTGCAACTTTTTCAACCGAACGCAGATTCGTTTGCAAAGTTGTCCTATTTTCGGGGCTTAAGCGATCGCTATATTGGCGATAAGCTTCGATATTGAGTTGTGCGATCGCGGGAAACTGTTCGATTTTAGCCGTTTGAATCAAAATCACTAGGTTGAGCTTTCACGAGCATAAATTTCTTTTAGTTACTATTCACCGGACGGAACGGATTTAAAAAGTTTAGCATTGGATAAAGATTGCGCGATTGTACCCATAGTTTTCCTTCTCCTCGGAAACGACAAACTAAGCCTTCACCGCCTAAAATCCCCGTTTTTAGCGATCGCCAAGATAACCCGCCTATCGCTTCCACACTGTATTGCAAAGAATCCTCAAACGCGACGATATAACCCGTATCGACAATATACGCCCCCGAAACCGGAATTTCGATAATCCCGCCGTAGGAACTAAACCAAATATCGCCCTCTCCCGTCGCGCGCACTAAAAACAACGATTCGCCGCTAAAAAAGCCTTTAAATCCCTGAAACTTTGTATCGATTTCAACAGTCGGACTGCACGCCACAAAACCGCCCGATTGCATCATCAAAGCACGCCCTGCTTGAAGGCGATAATGCTGCACGTCGCCCGGAACCCCAGGAGAAATATACAACTCTCCTCGCGCTTTTTCGGCGGTAAATTCGCTCATAAATAAAGACTCGCCGCTCAGCATTCGACCGATGCCTTTCATTACGCCGCCCTTCATTTTTGACTTCATCTTAATGTTTGCATCCATCGCTGCCATTGCCGACGATTCGACTAATACCATCTGGTCGGCTTGCAAGGTTAAAATTAACGAAGCATAAGCGGGAGAATGTTCTATTTGGTAAGCAATTTCCTGAACCATGATTTTTTTTACTCTATCGTTCGAGATTTGCAAATATTTGAACGGATGAACAGTATTAAGACTCAAACAGTTTATCGAGGCGGTAATTTGGCTCCGATTGTCGCTCCGAAGGAACCTGGATTATGCGTTTGACAATAGAGTTTTCCGCGACCTTGAAAGCGACAAACTAAACCTTCGCCCCCAAAAATTGCACCCGCCCAACTTGAATTGGCTTTGCCAATTTTAAAGGTTAAGCTTTTTTCAAAAGCGACAATATGCCCGGTATCGACGATATATTCGCCATTCACATCAATTTCGTAAACGCCGCCAAAAGACGTTAATAAAGCTTTGCCGCGTCCGCTGAGAACCAGCCAAAAAATCGATTCTCCCGAAAAGAACGATTTCAAACCTTGAAAGCCGATTGTAATATCGACATCGGGTTCGGAAGCGAGATAAGAGGTCGCTTGAACGATTAATTCTTGCCCGCTTAAGTTATAGGTGAATAAATCGCCGATTAGCTTAGGTGCGAGGAAAATTTCGCTGTTAGCAACGGGGGAACGAAAGACGCTTAAAAATAGCGATTCTCCGGCGAGTACGCGCTTAATTCCGCCGAGAATGCCGCCGCCTTTCCCTTGGCGCAGGGTGGTGCTAGCGTTGATGTTAGCGTTCATGGCAATCATCGCACCGGCTTGGGCGACGATTTCTTCGTTAGCGTTGAGGGTAACGCGCGCGATCGCGCTGTCGGGTTGATGTAAAATTTCGATATCCACGCTCGCTCTCCTTACAATTAACGGAATTTATTGCGCAAAAATCCGGCTAAACCGTCAATACTGCGGGATTGGAGGTAAATTACGCCGTTTCCAGACAGGCGATTGACTAATCCTTCGCCGGATGTCACCGAACCGACTAATCCCCCCGCCAATCCGATGCCCATTTTGATACCCGGTTCGTAGGCGACGAGGTGACTGGTATCGACGATGAATTCCCCAGAAATACGCTTTTTCGTCAGTCCGCCGTAAGCGCCAAAAAAGACGATTCCTCGCCCGCCCAGTTTCAGTTTAAAGAGTCCTTCTCCGGCGATTAAACTTTTGAAACCCGCCCAGCGCACGCCCATTTGTACGCCGGGAGTGTGGGCGATATATGCGCCCGGTTGGAAGCACATTTCCCGCCCTTTGAGTTCGAGCGCTTCGATGTCGCCGATGACGCTTTGAGTCAGGACGAGCGAAAGCGGTTCGCGGGTATGATTGGTGTAGGTATTGACGAACATCGTTTCGCCGCCGAAATATTTGCGAATCAGGGCGCTGAGGATGCCGCCGGAAAATTGCGTTTTCATCGTCAGTTTTGCATCCATGCTTACCATTGCCCCCGCTTCGGCAACGATGCTCTCGCCCGGGTCTAATCTGACAAAAATAGCGGAAAATGCGGGCTTATAGCGAATTTCGTGCTTCACTGCATCCCTCTCTTGCGATAGATTAAAATTTGATGTTATCTACACATGATGCAGCAGCGTTTCCGCAATTTCGCGTTCTTAATGAAGAATGAATAATATAAGATCCGCAAAATCGCCCATTATTTAAGAACATCACCCCGGTTTAATGAATAATCAATGGTGAATGGTGAATAATAAACACTTAAACGACTGTTAGAATTTCTCTCTCACTCCCTCTCCCCAGTCCCCTCGTCACCCCGTCACCCCGTCACCCTTAAGACGGGGATGGTTGCGATAAAATGCTCGGGCGAATGGTGTCGCCATTTTTCAGCGGTTTGTTGCTGTTGACAACGAAGCGGTCTCCGGGCAGCAAGCCGACTCTAATTTCGATTTTACCGCCCGATCGCTCGCCGATGGTTACTTCCCTCGCTGTCACCTTCTTATCTTCTCCGACGACAAAAACTGTTGCACCTTTGCCCTCCGCTTCCCGAATCGCTGCTTCGGGGACGATAACGCGCTGTTGCTTATCGCCTTGAAACTGCACTCGCGCGAGCAAACCGCTACCGATTTCGCCGTTGGGGTTGGGCAGGAGAATTTCAATCGGGATTTGGCGGGTTGTCGCGTCGGCTAGGGGAGAAATGCGATCGATCGTACCGTTAAACGTCTGCTTGGGGAAGGCATCTAAACTCACCGTTACGCTTTGTCCGAGGCGCAAGCGAGGTAAGTCTAACTCGGAGACAGAAGCCACAATTTTAATTTGGGCTAAATCCCCCAACTTCAGCACTTCGCCGCCGGGAGTGACGAGGTTTCCCGGTTCGCTGAGTTTTTCGAGTACGACACCGCTTAGGGGCGAAACCAAACTGGCGTAGGCGCGGCGCTGTTGCTGTTGGGCGACGGCGGCGCGTTGGGCGGCGATGCGTCCGGCGGCGGATTCGACGGCTTGCTGCTGGCTGCGGACTTCTTGGGTGGCGGCGAGAACAGCTTGTTGGGCAACTCGGGCGGCGGTTTGGTAGGTTTCTGCTTCGCGCTGGGCGGTGGCCCCGGCTTTGGCGAGTTCGGCGTAACGCGCGGCATCGTTTTGGGCTTGTTGCAGTTCGACGCGGGTGCGTTCGAGTTGGGTTTGGGCGCTGCCCACTCGGGCGCGGGCTTGGGCGAGTTCGGATTCTCGGGCGGCGAGTTCGGCACTGGCTTGGGCGACTTGGGCGAGGAGGAGGGAATCATCGACCCGGGCGAGGGTTTGTCCGCGCGCGACGCGATCGCCCACATTAACATTTAAGCTTAACAGACGACCTTCCACTTGCGATCGCAGCGTCACTTCTTGGAAGGGGCGCGTCGTGGCCGCATATTCAATCGGGGCGGTTAGGGTATCGAGGCGCGCGATCGAGACATCGGCAGCAATCGGCCCGCCTTCAGAACGGGAACGTTGGGCTGCGGCGGGGGAAGCGTTACGATTGCCCGATAGTTTCGTACAGCCGGTTGCGAGTACGAGCAGCAGCGTTGTACTGACGATGCGAGTAATTCCTCGTTTTCTTGGGTTCAACACCTAGTTTTTCTTCCGGCTCGACTGCGTTGCTGTTCTTTACCTTAACACTTTTGAAGATTGTGCGATCGCGAATTTAGGCAGCTACGGTAATTGCCTTAACGC
This sequence comes from Oscillatoria sp. FACHB-1406, assembly GCF_014698145.1. Taxonomy (NCBI): domain Bacteria; kingdom Bacillati; phylum Cyanobacteriota; class Cyanophyceae; order Oscillatoriales; family Oscillatoriaceae; genus Oscillatoria; species Oscillatoria sp. FACHB-1406. The sequence continues at coordinate 57,584 of NZ_JACJSM010000018.1, forward strand.
GAACGGTAGGTTCTGGAATGGGCTGGTTATCTTCTTTAAGCGTATCGAGATAAAGTTCAATGGCTTCCTTGATATTGAATTCGGTTTCTTCAAGGGTTTTTCCCGTGGAAATACAACCCGGTAAGTCCGGAACATAAGCTGAGTAATTATTACCTGCAAATTCAAAAATTACTAGGTACTCTTTCATTAAATCTCCTCCAGTTTTGCTTGTTTCCAAATACTTTTTAAAGTTCCAATCGCAACTTCATCTGAATAACTCCCTGGAACAACGACAATCCCCGGTTTTTGAGAATGCTTAAAGACGCGATGGCTTCCTCGCATTCGAGCCTGATACCATCCATCTCGCTCTAATCTCTTAACCACGTCTCGAACTTTCATGAATCGATCGCCATTAGAATTCCCTCCTAGCAATATCTTAACTCCTACAGTTTTTTAGCGATCTCCATCAAGGAAGAACTTTCGCTGAAGTTGAACCATCTTCAGAAAGCTGCACTAAAATTTCGGAGATAGCCGAGAATCGCTTTCCAATGTTTGACCCTACCCCAGAACCCCAAAATGCCTCGGGGCTAAGCGCCCTTTCCATCCGCCGTCATATCGGCGTGCTGATGCTAACCCTCGCGGTTATCGTCGTTGGCGTGTTTTTTATCTTCCGCTTGCAAGTAGACTTGTTGCCGGCGATTACCTATCCCCGCATTGGCTTGCGTTTGGACGCGCCGGGAGTATCTCCCGATGTGGCAGTAGAGGAGATTACGAAGCCCTTAGAAGAGGCCCTCAGCGCGACGGAAGGGGTCGTTCAGGTGTATTCTCAGACGCGAGAGGGGCGGGTGAGTTTGGATTTGTTTTTTCAGCCGGGAGGGGATATCGACCAAGCGCTGAATGATGCTGCTGCCAGTTTAAACCGCGCGCGCAGTAGCCTGCCGGATGTTGTCGAGGAACCGCGTTTATTTAAAGTCGATCCTTCGCAACTGCCGATTTATGAGTTTGCCTTGGAGTCATCCAGTTTAACCCCAACTCAGTTACGCATCTTTGCCGAAGAAGAACTCGCTCGAGAACTGGGCGTTATTCCCGGCGTAGCTTCGGCAAGTGTATCTGGCGGTGGGGAAGAAGAAGTGCGGGTAGAAATCGACCTGGCACGCTTGCAAGGATTGGGGGCGGGGGTGCAAAATGTTTTAGATGCACTGCGCGATCGCAACCAGGACATCTCCGGCGGGCGCTTGCAGGGAGAAGCGGGCGAACCTCTCACCCGCACGGTGGGGCGCTTCCAATCGGTGGAGGAATTACGCAATTTATCCCTCGTCGTTCCTGGTTCTAACCTACAGCGTCGCATCTATCTGCGCGATGTCGCTGAAATTATCGACGGTACGGCAGAACAGCGCGTTTTTGTCTCCCTGAACGGCAAACCGGCGATTAAAGTCAGCCTGCAAAAACAACCGGATGCCAACACGATAAGCGTTATCGAAGGCGTAAAGGAACGGTTAGAGTTTTTGCGACAATCGGGCGTATTTCCAGCCGATTTGCAACTCGTTGTCACCCTCGATGAATCTCGCTTCATCCAAAATTCGATTAGTAACGTCGTCTCTTCGGGCTTAAGTGGGACGCTTTTAGCCGCCCTCGCCGTGTTTATCTTCCTCGGTTCGCTGCGTCAAACGTTCATTATTGTCATTGCGATTCCCCTAGCAACGTTAGCCGCAATTATTTTAATGAAACTGTTTGGCTTATCGCTCAATGTGTTTAGTTTGGGCGGTTTGGCGTTGGGTGTCGGAATTGTGGTGGATAATTCGATCGTGATGTTAGAGAATATTGCATTAGGCGCAGAAGCATCGCGCGATCGCAACGCCCAGTTCCTCGAAACCGCCCAAGAAAAAGGCAAAGAAGTCGAATCCGCCCTCATCGCTTCCACCGCTACGAACCTTGTCTCCGTGCTGCCATTCCTCCTCATCGGCGGTTTCGTTTCCCTCCTTTTTAACGAACTGATTTTAACGATTAGTTTTTCCGTCGCGGCTTCCCTCGCCGTCGCCCTGACAGTGGTTCCCATGCTGGCCTCTCGCTTGCTGGTGGTGCGGCGATCGAGTGGGGTTGCCAATTGGTGGATTTTGCGGCAATTTCAATCGCGTTTTGAAGCTGCAACGCAAGCTTACGGGAGGCTGTTAGGGTTCGTATTGGGCTGGCGCTTGCCAATTCTCCTGTTACTCATTCTCCTCCTCGGCAGCGGCAGTTATTGGATGGCCGGACAATTGCCTCAAGAATTGATTCCGAAAATTAACACCGGACAAGCCAATCTTTTCGTACAATTTCCTCCCGGTACGACGCTGGAATCGAATCGTAAAATTATGGCAGCGGTGGATGAAATTTTACTCGAACAACCGGAAACCGAGTATGCCTTCACAACGTCCGGCGGTTCTTTGTTTGGCAATACAACTTCGGAGAATTTGCTACGCAGTTCGAGTACGATTGCAGTCAAACCGGGAACCGATATTGAAGCTTTTGTCGAACGGACTTCTAAAGAATTCGATCGCTTAAATTTAGTCGATACGCGCGTGCGCCTTTCCGCCGGACAAGTTCGCGGCATTATCCTCACCAATTCTCCTACGCGCGGCGACCTCGATTTAATTCTGCAAGGGACAAACCTAGAAACTTTACAAGCCACCGGACGCAGCGTTTTAAAATTGTTAGATGAAAAAGTGCAATCGGCGCGTTTTCGCCCGGAAGCCGATCCCCAACAAAATGAGGTGCAAATTTTCCCCGATTGGCAGCGTTTGGAATCGTTAGGGCTGACGGTAGCGGATCTCGGACGCACGATTCAAACGGCGATTCAAGGTTCGGTTCCAACGCAATTACAACGCGGAAATCGCCTGATTGACGTGCGCGTTCGTCTCTCAAGCGACTCTCGCCAGCGCATTTCTCAATTGGAACAATTACCCCTATTATCTCTCAACGATCGCACGATTACTTTGCGGGAAGTTGCGACTCTCGATAAAAATAAAGCTCCTGGCGAAATTCAACGCATCAATCAACGGGAAGTTTTTATCATTACGGGAAACTTAGCGGAAGGCGCGAGCTTGAGTCAAGCAATGGCAGAAGTTGATACGGCTTTTAAAGACCTCAAACTTCCTCAAGGCATAACCCTTTTACCGAGTGCAACTTCGAGCGCTAACAAAGAGTTACAAAACGCCCTAAAACTCTTAGGAGGGTTGGCAATTTTTCTCGTTTTCGTAACGATGGCAGTACAATACAATTCGATTATCGATCCGTTTGCAATTATCCTCACTGTCCCGCTAGCGCTTGCGGGAGGTATCTTTGGGCTGTTTGTGACTGAAACCGCAGTTGGTGTAACCGTGCTAGTGGGTGCGGTTCTGTTGGTAGGAATTGTGGTGAATAATGCGATTATTATGGTGGAATTTGCCAATCAATTACACGCTGAATTTAAACTCAATCGCGTTGCCGCTATTCAGAAAGCCGCTGCCCAACGTTTGCGCCCGATTTTAATGACGACGATTACGACGGTTTTAGGGTTATTTCCGCTGGCTTTGGGGATTGGGGAAGGTTCGGAGTTTTTGCAACCTTTAGGAGTTGTGGTATTTTCGGGTTTGGCGCTGGCGACGTTATTAACGCTGTTTGTTGTGCCGTGTTTTTATGTTTTGTTGCACGATGGCTTGTTTTCTCAAAAACGAGCATTATAAGTTTGATTGTTATAGCGCTACTCACCGAAGAATGAACGCTCTCTAAAGCTGAAAGCATTGGCTGGTGGGCGCTGCCCACCCTACTTAATGTCTTAACCGATCTGCGTAGCGCTATATCACTCGTGACTTTAGCGATAGGGTGAAAAAGTAAAGAGCTAGGAAATTAAATTCCCTAGCTCTCGTGTGAGTTTTAGCCTAAGTTAAAATTTGCGATCGCGACCTCAGATGACTAAGATTACTTACGTCCCAACCATTTGGAAGCTGCAACGCCAAGCAGCGCGCCCAGAACGGGATTGCTAAGGAACTTTAACAGCGCGGGTTGGTCTGCCATCACTTCTTGGAAAATGTCTGGGTGACTGTTATAAACAAAGTTAGCTAACAGACTCAGATCGTTTTCCGTCATATGATTGGGATTGTGGGTGGAAAGACCGAGTTGCTGTTCGAGTTGGCGATCGCTCAATCCCCGTTGTTTCAGTTGTTTGAAGAACTCCCGTGCTACGTCGTCGCGTTCGTTTGGCTTGATTTGTGCGATCGCGCGCTGCAATTCCGGTGCCATTTGTGCGGGCGGAACGCTATCGTGGTGCATTAACCGTCCGAACAAGCTACGGCGTTCGGAACGCGAAGAACGCTGGGCAAAATCGTCAAAGTTTTCGTACTCTTGCTCCGGCGTGCGCTCTGTCGTATCCCCCAAAGATTCAACATTTCCACGAGCCAAATCGTTCATAATTTGGCGCTTGTATTCGTCACTGTTATACATCGATTTTTCTCCTTATTCTTATTATCGTTGAGCAGGCTTCAAAGAAAGATATTATTGCTTGCTATTGATACCGAACCTGGTTAGTTTTTGCGTCGTACTGAGCCGTTAAGATCAACTTCTTATCCGGTGCATAGACAAGAATGCTAACGTCCTGTTTTGAGAAATTGCGTTGAAATCCTTGTACCAGCGACTTAGCTAAAGGACGAACATCATTAGGACTAACTTGCGGCGAAATTACGACTCCTAACTTATTGTTGTCCCGCACGTAAGCATCTTTAATTAAGCCGCGACTTGTCTGCACGACCCAATCACCATATTTTTGACCCGCGCTCGTATTGCCGCGCTCTAACTGGGAGTATAAATTCCTATTTGCCGATGGTAATTGAGTTTGAGTTGAAGGCATTTGAGTCGCTTGTGCTTTCGGCGGTGCACTCGTACAAGCGGTCGCCAGAGTCACTGTCAAAACGATAACTAATGCCGCTACTAATTTACGGCTTTTTTCCCAGAAATTCATCGTATTCCCTCCCAATTACTTTTTTGTTTTTGCCTTATAAACAATTAATTTTTTGCGCGTGCTTCCTCAAAAGTAATACTTTTGAAATCAGAATACTGCTAATTGTTTTAAACGCATAAGTTATGACTAAGCTGTCCGTCTTAACAAGAACGCTTTAGCTTAACTAAATCTGAGAATAACAAAATCATTGAGAGCTTAGTGTCTGCCTAAAGAAAGAACAGCAGAAATTCTATAACAACTACAAAAACGACCTTCCTTTTTTAACAAAACATCTATCTTAAAGTAGATGCAAGTGTTAAAATCGATAAATATAATTGCTTGCGCAATCTCCGCGCCTGAAAAGAATGAGTGTATATATTCTAGACCTTCTAGTCATTGGTCTTTTACTGCTGTTTGTGACTTTAGGTTCGGCTTGGATAGAGCGCTTACCTTTCTCCTTCGCATTGATTTACTTAATTGTCGGTTTTTGCCTCGGCCCCTACGTCTTAGGGCTGATTAAGATCCGTCCGAGTGCAGAGTTTCTAGAGCGTGCTTGTGAATTTGTTGTCCTCGTTTCGGTTTTTGGCTGTGGCATGAAAATGAATCGTCCGCTCAAATCTTGGGCTTGGAGAACGACAGCGCGCTTGATAGGATTTGCGATGCCACTGACCATTATTGCGATCGCGGCCGCTTGTCATTGGCTGCTAGGCTGGAACTGGCCCGAATCCGTCCTGCTGGGTGCAATTCTCTCGCCGACCGACCCCGTTCTGGCTTCAGAAGTTCAACTGTCTCATGTTGAAGATAAAGACGAATTGCGATTTGGACTGACTTCGGAAGGCGGGCTAAATGATGCTCTCGCTTTTCCCTTCGTTTATTTCGGCATTTATTGGCTTGAAAAAGGAAGTTTGGATAAATGGTTTAAGGAATGGGTGGCGATTGATGTGATTTGGGCAATTGGGGCCGGAATTGCAATGGGTGTTATTGTAGCGCGCGCGATCGTTTGGTTAGAACGAAAGGTAACGAATCGGCGACCTATGGATGGAGTCATCGAAGACTTCATCGCCTTAAGTACGATTCTCCTAACCTACAGTCTCACGGAAGTTGTCAACGGTTATGGTTTTCTTGCCGTTTTCGTTGCCGGTTACACCGTCCAAAGTTTTTATTACAGCGACCAAGAAAGGCGGCACGCTCAGCTAGAATTTATCGAACAGATCGAAAAACTCTTGGAAATCGGGGCAATTTTATTAATCGGTTCGCTCTTACTTCTCGAACCGATCGCAAAGTACAGTACGCCCGCCTTAATCATTGCAGCTTTAGTATTATTTGTCATTCGCCCTGCCAGCGTTTGGCTGAGTTTTATGGGTTCTCGCTTGCCTAAACCGATGCGCTGGCTTCTCGGTTGGTTTGGCGTGCGCGGTATCGGATCGATTTACTACCTCAGCTACGCGCTCGGGAAGGGGATTGAGGGCGAAATTGCCGAGCAAATTGTATGGATAACGCTTTCGGTAATTATGCTCTCAGTCGTCATCCACGGGATTAGCGCTACGCCGTTAATGAATTGGTACGAACGTCAGATGGAAGGCCTTCGGAAGAAGGAGGTTTAGAACGCTGGAGTCGGGTTATCGTGAAAGCAGTGGTTATTGCTAATTGTATGACTTCCGACTCCTCACAACACTCCCACACGCCTAGCATGGGCGGCGGCCCTTACATTATTAAGTATTGGGCAGATAAAACCCTCTCGCCTGATGGCCCGCAATTGTGGAAAACGTTACTCCATAAAAGCGCTTGTCTCTCTTGTGCTTGGGGAACGGGCGGGCAAAAGGGTGGTTTTCACAATGAAGCCGATGAAAGCTTGCAGCGCTGCATGAAGAGCGTCGAGTCCATTGTTTCAGAGTTACAACCGCCTGTCGAGCCTCACTTTTTTGATACGCACAGTCTTTCGGAACTCCAACAGCTTACCTCTTATCAGTGCGATCGCCTCGGCCGTTTTAGTTTTCCCGTTATCCATCGTGCCGGAAGTTCTCACTACGAACGCATTTCTTACCGCGAGATCTATCGCCTCGCCGAAACCACGTTTCGCAGCGAACCGGAGCGCGTCGCTTCTTATAGTTCCGGGCGTTCGTCTAACGAAGCGGCCTATTTGCTCCAATTAATGATACGCGCTCTCGGTTCTAATAATCTCGCCGATTGTTCGGATCTCTGCCACGTTGCTTCTACTGTCGGACTGACAGAAATTTTCGGTTCGGGAACTTCGATGGTGAGTTTGGAAGGGTTGAAGAAAGCCGATTGCGTTGTGATTGCCGGTTCTAACGCCGCTTACAACCATCCTCGGTTGATGAACGAGTTGATTAAATTGCGCGATCGCGGTGGTAAAGTCATTGTCATTAACCCGATTCGCGAAATCGGTATGGTGCGCTTCGGTTCTCCCGCTTTCCCGGTTAAATCCCTTTTCACCGGTTCCGATATCGCTTCCCTCTACCTCCAGCCCATCCCCGGAAGCGATGTAGCGCTGTTTGTCGGCCTCCAAAAAGCCGCCCTTGAAGCGGGAACGGTTAAAACCGACTTCCTGCAATCCTACACTGAAAACTGGGAAGCCGTTCTCGATTACGCTCGCAACACCCCTTGGGAAACGATTACCGCCACCTGCGGCGTAGCCCGAGCGGATATTGAAGCCGCCGCTGCGATAATTAGCGCCTCGAAAGGGGTTGTTTTTGCCTGGGCAATGGGCATTACTCAGCACGTCAACGGCGTTGACAACGTTTATAGTATCGCGAACACTGCCCTGCTTACGGGTAATGCGGGGAAAGAAGGGGCGGGAACGATGCCGATTCGCGGCCATTCTAACGTCCAAGGGTTTGGTTCGATGGGCGTTACCTCTCTAATTAAAGAGGAAATTCTTACGGCTCTGGAAAAATTGTTCGGACGCTCTCTGAGTCGCGTTCCTGGCTACAACGCGCGCGCCCTTATCGATGCTGCGGAAGCCCAGAAAATCGATGCGTTACTTTGCGTGGGCGGCAATCTCTTTGCGGCGAATCCCGATTCCGAACAAGCTCGACGCGCTTTGTCAAGCATAGATACAATTATTTACCTGTCAACAAAGCCGAATTTGGGACATTTTCACGGCCTTGCGGGGAAAAATACGATTATCGTCCCCGTTTTCAACCGCTTCGAGAATCCTCACAAAACAACGACGGAATCGGGAAATAACTTTGTACGGCTGAATGATACGGGGAGTACGCACATTCAGGAGGGCGAGTTAATTTCTGAGGTGGAATTTTTGACGGAGATGGCGCATCGCCTGTTGGGGGATTATCCGGTGAATTGGCGCAAACTTCAGGATACGCAGTACGTGCGAGAACTGATTGCGAAAACGATCCCCGGTTACGAGAAGATTGGGGAAATCGATCGCACTGAGGAAGAATTTACCATCGGCGGGCGCATCTTCACGCAACCGAAGTTTAAAACGGCTTCAGGTAAGGCGAAAATGTCGGTTACGCCGCTACCGCAGTTAGACTTGCCAGATATTGCCAGTTTTGGGGCAGGCGAGGTACGGGGTAAGGTTGTGGCGCTGACCACCGGGCGCAGCTACTCCCAGCATAATACGGTGGTGTACAAAGAAGGCGATCGCTACCGAAAGATGCCCCATCGCCATTGTATTTTAATGAATCCTGAAGACTGCGATCGCGCCGGATTTTCCGAACACCAGCGCGTTACCGTCCGCGCCGATGCCGGAGAATTGGATAACATTGAGATTATCTATGGCGACGTGCGTGAAGGGGCGGCGTTGATGTTTTATCCCGAAGTTAACGCCATCCTGAAGGCGCGAATCGATCCGCACTGCGGTATTCCAGCTTATAAGCGCGTTCCTGCCTTAATTTACATCAAAGGTTCCGGGAATAATTAATTTAAGGGATTGGGGGTGACAGCGAACACTTGTATGTGCTATTGTGTGTTACACGCATCATTGACGAGATTTCCCTCCATCGCCCCCAGGGAAGCTTAAAAAATTGCCCAAAATGTGCATTAAAACTCAAGCTCCCGTCCCTCCTCTCTCCTAGCGGATAACGGATAACTAAAATGCCCTCTCTATCTCCCGAGCGATCGCAAAGCGAAGGAAAATGTTACAATAGTTAAACAAATTCAGAAAAGTCCAGAGACTTCAAATCAAGCGCTAAGCAGAGATTTTGAATCTCCTCGCGGCTGGGAAACTCCAACAGAGTTGGGTCAAGTTATGCTAATATGATAGGTTTGCTCGATATTAGTTAACTGGATCGACTCACCCTCTAGAAATTATTGTCCTGTAGCGAGATGGGGATTTGTTGTATCCCATCTTCTTTAATTTTCAGGTTGACCGTCTACTTTTTACCCCACCCCAAAGGCGCGATGAAAACCCCTCAAATCTCAACGGATCCCGTCCGTACTTACCTCAAAGAAATCGGTCGCGTACCGCTATTGACTCATGAGGAAGAGATCCTCTACGCCAAGCAGGTTCAGCGCGCGATCGCCTTACAACACCTTAAAGAAAAGCTCGAACAAAAGCAAGGCCAGGAAGTCAGCCTCAGCGAATGGGCGACTGCTGCGAATCTGACTCCTAACGAGTTAGAAAAATCGATCGCAAACGGCGAGCGCGCCAAGCGCAAAATGGTAGAAGCGAACCTGCGCCTAGTGGTTTCCGTTGCGAAAAAATATATCAAACGCAACCTCGACTTGCTCGATTTAATCCAAGAAGGAACCATCGGAATGCAGCGTGGGGTTGAAAAATTCGATCCGACTAAAGGGTATCGCTTTTCGACGTATGCTTATTGGTGGATCCGTCAAGCCATTACGCGCGCGATCGCAGAAAAAAGCCGTACCATTCGTCTGCCCATCCACATCACCGAAAAACTCAATAAAATCAAAAAAGCGCAGCGTCAATTATCCCAAGAACTCGGACGCGCCGCTACCGTTGCCGAACTCGGACGAGAACTCGATCTCACTCCCAAACAAGTGCGCGAGTACCTCGAAAAAGCGCGGCATCCGCTTTCCCTCGACTTGCGAGTTGGCGACAACCAAGACACCGAACTCGGAGAACTCCTAGAAGACGATGGCTTGTCTCCCGAAGACTTCGCCACCCACTCTTCCTTGCAAGGCGACTTGCATAAACTAATGTCCGAGTTAACCCCGCAGCAGCGCGAAGTCATCGCCCTGCGCTACGGACTCGAAGACGGACAACCCTTGACACTGGCTAAAATCGGCGTGCGTCTCAACATCAGTCGAGAACGGGTGCGCCAACTCGAACGCGAAGCGCTTAACAAACTCCGCAAGCGTAAATCCTCCGTTCAAGAATACATCGCCAGTTAATCGCGAGCGGTTGAATTGTAGGGGTTCTAATTGCCAGCACTAGACGCAAATCGTTATCGATAAAACTAACTTGTAGGGAGGTTATTGATAACCTCTCTACAAGGAAAATACAGAACCAGGGGGGTTAGCAATAGAGCCATTACGATAGAGGCAAAGCCGTAAAATTAGGAGATTTAATTATGAACCGCGAAACAAACAATAACTCAGAATTTATTAATGTGTCTGACTCAGTAAACTATCTGTGGCAGTACGTTCAAAATCTCAGCCCGGAAATTATCGCGCAACTGTCGCGCCCGCAATCTCCAGAAGTTCTCAACGTGATGGAACGTAACATTATTGGAATGCTGGGTAACTTACCGTCCGAGCAATTCGACGTACAAATCAACACCAGTCGCGAACATCTCGGGCGCTTGCTTGCTTCCGCCTTAATGAGTGGTTATTTCTTGCGGAATGCAGAACAGCGAATGCAATTCGAGCAATCTTGGCAAAACGTCGAACACCCGATTGCCGATTTAGAGTGAGGCACAAACGAATAGAACCTCCCGTACCCGAAGAAATCGCGCAATTGCAGAAATCGCTGCGATCGTGGTACAAAGCACAAGGACGATCCCTACCTTGGCGCGAAGACCAAGATTCTTACAAAATCTGGATTTCGGAGATTATGCTCCAGCAAACCCAGGTTAAAACCGTTATCCCCTACTACCAACGCTGGCTCGATAAATTCCCAACCCTCCCTGACTTAGCCGCCGCCGACTTACAAACCGTTCTCAAAGCGTGGGAAGGTTTGGGTTATTACGCGCGCGGGCGCAACCTCCACAAAGCCGCCCGTCAAATTATCGCCCAGCACAATGGAGAAATTCCCCGCAACCTCGAAACCCTCTTAACTTTACCCGGAATCGGACGCACCACCGCCGGAGGCATTCTCAGCGCCGCTTTCAATCTCCCCGTTTCGATCTTAGATGGCAACGTCAAACGAGTTCTAGCACGACTGGTAGCGTTAGACGTTCCCCCCGCTAAAGCAATATCGGACTTGTGGAATCTCTCCGATGTTCTTCTCGATACCAAGCATCCGCGCGACTTCAACCAAGCGTTAATGGATTTAGGCGCAACCCTCTGCACGCCCAAAAAACCCGCTTGCTTGCTTTGCCCTTGGCAAACTCACTGTCAGGCGTACAATAAAGGCATTCAAGCCCAAATCCCCATGAAAGAACAGTCTGCCCCGCTACCGCACAAACAAATCGGCGTAGCCGTCATCCAAAACCCACAAGGACAAATTTTAATCGATCGCCGCCCCGAAAATGGATTGCTCGGGGGGTTGTGGGAATTTCCCGGCGGTAAAATCGAAGCGGGGGAAACCATACCGGATTGCATCAAGCGCGAAATTAAAGAAGAACTCGGTATTGATATTGAAGTCGGGGAACATTTAATGAGCCTCGAACACGCTTACACTCATTTTCGCGTTACTTTGCACGTTCATTATTGCTGCCATATTGGGGGCGAACCGCAAGCGATTGAGTGTCAAGAAATTCGCTGGGTAACGTTAGAAGAAATCGATGAGTTTCCCTTTCCGAAAGCGAATAGCCAGATTATTGCGGCGCTGCGAGAAAATGAGTTAAAGAAGAGAAAATTGTAATCCCACTTCTCAGTTACGATGCACTAAATGTTTCGTCGTAGGGGCATAACATTGTTATGCCCTCTTCGGGAATCGTGCAAAATCAATAAGAATTGGTATAAGAATTAAAATAAATTGAAAGTCGGAAGGGTAAGGCGATCGCGGTATTTATGTTGTTTAGAGAGTTGCGCTCTGAAGACTCTCAGTGTCAAGCTCAAGCTAAATCCTGGGTTAGCCCAGTGTTATTCAGCCGACGGACAAATATTTTCTCTCAATGGCTTCAGTGATAATGTTTTGAGCAAATTCCCAGAGTAAATCTGAGCCTTCGCCGATATAACGATTGCGTTGCATTACTTGAGAACTCGTAATGTTATGCTCGCGCCAGCTTCTTCCTTCTGTGTGATAATTGTGCAACAAAGGAATGAGCCGGTCTAAAGCTGCTGCGAATTTAGCCTCGCTCGTATCCCGCTGTTCAAACTCCGTCCACAAATTACGCAGTTCGATTGCTTGGTCTGTTGGCAGCAAGTTAAAAATTCTGTCAGCGGCTCTATTCTCTCGGTCTGCTTTAGTCAAAGCTCCTATATCGTCGTAGCAAAACGTATCGTCTGCATCAATCTCAACAATGTCGTGGACAATAAGCATTTTCAATACTCGCAGTAAATCCAATTGCTCGTTAGCGTGTTCTGCCAGCAAAACTGCCATAACCGTTAAATGCCAACTATGTTCTGCGGTGTTTTCTCTCCGAGAATTGTTGACAAGATATGTCCTCCGCAGAATACTTTTTAATTTGTCTATTTCGACAATAAATTGAATTTGTTGCTGGAGTCGTTCTCTATTCATATTCCTTTTACTTAATCGGAATCTCGATCGTAAATTCAGTTCCCTTACCCAGTTCGGAATAACAACTTAATTGCCCTTGGTGTAGCTCGACAATAATCTGATACGCGATCGCTAAACCCATCCCCGTTCCCTTCCCAACGGATTTTGTGGTGAAAAAAGGATTAAAAATCTGCTGCTGCACTTCCTCAGACATCCCGATCCCATTATCCGCGATCGCGACCTCAACCCAACCCTCACTTGCCGATGTCCGCAGCGTAATGCAACCTTCCTCACTCTCATTTCCCGATTTTCTCTGTTGGGACTGACGTTCTTCAATCGCATCGATCGCATTAACGAGCAATGCCATAAAAACCTGATTCAATTTTCCTGCATAGCAAGCAATATTGGGTAACGGCTCGTACTGCTTGACAATTGAAATTCCTTGCGGGTTAGCATTAGCCATGAGCCGATGCTGCAAAATCATCAACGTACTCTCAAGCCCCTCATGCAAATCGACTTCTTTATACTCAGCTTCGTCCAAACGTGCAAAAGTCCGCAATCCTAACACAATATTGCGAATGCGATGGCTGCCAACTTGCATTGACTTCAAAAGTTTAAACAAATCGTCAACGACAAACTCCAAATCTAAGTCTTGACTCACCTCAATAATCTCGCTAACCGGTTCGGGGTAATACTTTTGATAAAGATGCAGTAGCTCGATTAAACTCTGCACGTAGCTGCCCGTATGACCGATATTGACATGAATGAAATTCATGGGGTTATTGATTTCATGGGCAATTCCAGCGACTAGCACGCCCAATGCAGACATCTTTTCCGACTCTACCAGCTTGGCTTGCATTACCTTCAAATCGTGGATAATTTTCTTAGTTTGCTGGGATTGAATTTCATAGGAGTCTTCTAATAACATCCGATTGGATTCCGCGCGCTCGAGTTTTTTGTGCAGTACGCGGTTCTGTCGTTCTAACTGCTGCACTTGCTGTTGTAGTTGCTTAATCGATAAATTCTCCATTCTCCATTACTCCACACCCAATAATAAGGTGACAAAAGTTTCATGATGCAATTGCGTTTCACCTTCAAGCCGTAAAGGGGCAATTTCACCGTAGGTATAAAAGCCCGCACAAACCATACCAGCCGGAAGTTCCGGTTGCAGGAGTTGATATTCTTCCTGCGTTCGCGTTCCTAAGATTTGGAAGCGGCCGCTGCAAGAAAATAAAAGAGCGATCGCGGGTTGAGTTCCTGGATAATGCTCGAGCGCTTGTTGGAGAGAAGCGCGTACTGAATTTAAAATTTCATCGCGATCCCCTCGGGCGGCTCGAACCCGCGCTTGGGAAGGAATATCGGCAAAAAAAGTAATCGTACCGCCGATGGAATCATTGTCTGCATTCGAGGTTCTCATGTACCAACTCTCCCGATTCGATTCAAACACCGCTAATCGGTAAGGAGGAGCGAGGCGAACTTCCCCCACGCAGTCCTGATAAAATTCTACTGCCGGTCGTCCGTCGATCTCGTAAAGGACATTATTTTCGATTTTGGTTGCAACTCCGGTTCTACCGATAGGCTCCCAACCCGTCGCAACTCCATGTCCGACTAGCACCGGTCCGGATAGAATCAGAATCGGCAGGGCATCGCTCAAAACTTCTGTGCCGAAAAATTGGTAGGTTTGTTTGAAATCCCATTGATCGCTCGTTGAACCGCCCACAATCGGAACTTCTTTACCGAGGGCTTCTTGTAAGCCTTTGACGATGGAAACGCCGCTAACCGTCAGGCTTTCGGGTGTAGTCAGACAGAGGACGGGAGGATGCTGGGCGCTAGCGGTGGCTGATTGCACGGTTTGTCGGGCAATTCCGACGGGATCTGAGGATACATTGCGACCGATCGCTGCTTGAAATTCGATCTCGTCAGAGCAGAATAAAATTAAGACTAAAGAGTCTTGCTGAAACCCCAAAACGGAAGAGAGTTCCCCGCAACTGGTTCCGCCGATGAGTTGAAGATTGGGGAAGGTTTGATGAATCGCTGCCAAAATTTCAGAATGCTCGAAATCCATAGCAGCGAATAACATCCCAGCTTGGGGGCTTAAACCAGCTAAGGCGGTTTTGCACCGAGTTAAAACTTCCGCGATCGCACTTTGGGTGTTTGGATCGTTACTATGTCCGACAACTGCTTTTAGCATTTTTCTCTCAAGTTCCAGTTTTGAAAGCTGTGGGGTGGGTTTTACGGGCAGCACGCTTAAAAAAACCCCGCTGTTTCCTTGAATCTAATATACCCTTGTAGAGAGCGGCTGCGATTCCGCGATCGCACCTAGTCGAAAATATTGAATTTTGAGTAGAAATCCGGTTTGTGAGATCGGGGTAATCTCTGAGTTGAGTGGATTGAAACCCCCCTCCTCGCGCGCACCGCGCCAAAAATTCCGTTAAGAAGCCCAGCAGCGCGATCGCTAACACGCTTCTATCGCCTCAATGGTACTGAAATAAGAGTTAAAAAACCGCCTGTAGAGACGTTGACTTGCAACGTCTCTACAGATAATTTTGTAGGGTGGGCAGCGCCCACCAGCTTTAAGTCAGTGCCATTCTTCTATCGCTTCATTAAATTTAAGATGAGTTCTCTCAATACCTTCTAAAGATTTTCATCGAATTTTGTCTGAAAACTACCATACTTAAACCAATATTGTTTCAGATCGTGGTGGGGAGTCAGCAAACTCGCTTTAGCTTGATATAGCAGAATTTTTCGATGCGTTCCAATCCAGACTCGCTTGATCGGTTCTACCGAAATCAGCGTTCCTCCTAGACTTTTTACGCATTGCTCGAAACGCTCTACTGCCGAATAATCTAACGTTTCAAAAATAAAGAAGTTGCCAGTACAAATTAAATGGCGGCTGCGAATCCAAGCTTGCATTTTTTGACGAGCAATTGGCGGAAGCATAGCGTGTTAATGGGGGATTGAGCTAAGACGCATTTAAATTAGGGCAATAGAAATTCTTCTACTCTCCCAGCGAGCATTAATACAGATTTAAAGATCGAAC
The DNA here is from genome assembly GCF_014698145.1 of Oscillatoria sp. FACHB-1406. NCBI lineage: Bacteria > Bacillati > Cyanobacteriota > Cyanophyceae > Oscillatoriales > Oscillatoriaceae > Oscillatoria > Oscillatoria sp. FACHB-1406. The sequence goes on from NZ_JACJSM010000018.1 coordinate 73,325, forward strand.
TGATTATGACTGCGCCCGCAATTCTGGGACTTCCGAAGCATAACTTTGCAATTTTTCAAAATTCAAAGAACCAACAGTCGAACCCCAGACTTGTTCGTGGGTATTAATATCAAAACCTCTATCTAAACTGTTAAAAGTTGTTTCTGTAAGCTCAACATCGCTAACGAGATAAGTCTGCTTTCCGTATTTTTCAAACAAACAGTTTTTCCCTTCAACTCTGCCTCGGAATAAATTGTTTTCCTTATGAAAAATCATCGAGCAATGATAGCGACGCTCGATACAATCCGGTGCGATAGTTTTTAATATCTCTAAATCTCGTCCCGCTCCGGCGTAGCGAATTCGATCTCGCAAGCTGTAGTTTTCAATATAAATTTCGCCATTCTGTTCTACAAACCGATGAACGGCTTGTCGATACGGAGTCCAAAGATCGTGATTATAGACCTGCTCGGAATAAAACCCAATGCCCGAAAAGAAGCCCCAAGGAAGGGGTCTAAAAAAGACGCGAATATGAGCATAATTTTTAGAATCAGCAAAGGCTTGTTTTTGATTGCTAAAATCTCCTGCAAGCCAGCAAGCTAACTCGAACATCAGATCGCTTTGACTAGAAGTATCTATAGATCTTTTTTTATTCATAAATGTCAACACGAAAATCTTTTCTTCGATAAAGTTAAATTGATATAAAATTGAGATTTATTAAGTCTTATCTTAAGCCGATAATAAACGGATTTCCGAAGAGAAAGAAGCAGTAACAACGCCATTTCCTTCGCTAGTCTTAATTAAGGAAACTCGCAGGCGAAAGTTGGGATTAACAAACCAAATCCGTTCTTCTGCTGCCGCTCTTTCATATTCTGTGAGCAGAATAAATGTGCCATCGTCCCCAATTTCGTAGTTGCCAATCGAAGGAATTGTTTCAGCATAACCGCGATCGCGCAGCAATCTTCCAGACCGCAAATTATTAGGACTCGGAATTGGCACTAAAATTGTCGTTCCCTCGAAGGTTTCAGCGTCATCCCAATCCGATTCTCCTTGCCAACTCATGCGAAAAGGGTTGCTCGCCATTTGCGGTTCGATTTTGTAAGCTTGACACAACTCCACTACTTCGGCATCGTCTTCAGCTAACGGCACGATTTCTATGGTTGAAGTGACTTGCTCGAAGTGACTAAACGCGAGATGATGGGCGCTACGTTGAGATTTCCAACATCCTAGAGAAAGCTCTACAAATTCACGAATATCCATTGCAAAAATCGGGAAAGAGTCTAAAAGCTATCTCGTCTATTTAAAAAGTAGAGCGAATTAACCCCTAATCCGCTCTATAAGTTAAGTAGGAGATATTTTAAGTAACAGCTATTTCAGCTAGGAGATAGGGTTATTTTATCATGAAAATATGCAGAAGTCCAGGATAAAAATCGCTTTTTTGGAGGAAAGAAGCAGAGTTTTTATGAGATAAAAACCCTACATACTCGCTATAGCAACTGCTACGGTCAGTCGCTCCAAAAAACCAGCACTCCCACAACTAAAGCATCAATTCTCAAAACTTGCCTTTGCCAAAACACTTGGGTTGCTTTTTAATTGCTCGATCGCGGAATCAAACAACCCAAGACTCCATAGATGGGCGTGCCTTTATTCCTGCAAATTACCGAAAGTCCTTAAGCGACCTCAGTGATGCTAATAATCGTTCCGCCCGATCGCTGAATGCGCTGAATTTGCGAACTCATGCGATCGCCAGGAACGAGATATTCCGTCGTACTGACTCGGCGCGGACTGTCAAATTTGAAGCCTTTTGCCCGAATCTTGAACATTTTCGCCGTTGCATCTTTGTAACCGCTCGAACGACCGCCTTTAGAAGGTAAAGAAACCTTCGTTGCGCCGTTAGTTGCTAAGTCAGAAACCAAGCGCGCCGACGTAAAAGCACTATCGACTCCGGCATAACCCTGATAAAGAGAAAGCGTGCGATTGTAACCGACATTCTTCTGTCCGATTTGCGTTTTAGCGCCTTGATAGAAAGGCACGACATTTTCGCCAAATTGAGTTTGATACTCGTCGCTATCCAAATAAGAATCAATTTCGGCTTCGTAGCCTTCTTCAATGCAGCGGCGAACGTGCTCGGAAAGTTCGGCTTGGTCGCGGGGAGCGCGCCCTAATAAATGCTTGAAGTTGAGTTCGACAAAGCGATAGGGAGCGCAGGATTCAAAGTAACGGCGGCGATAAAAGTCAGATTTGGCGACGGCGCGGACAAACTCCCGTACTGTTAAATCGCCGTTGGCTAACTGCGATTCTGCCGTCGTTAACCGCTCGCTTTCCATCACGTGAGGGTTGCCCAAAACTTGCTTGTAAACGGCGCGAATCGTGCCAGACACTTCATCAGCACTTCTTGAAACGCGGAGTTCGACGGGATTCTCTAACACTACACTCATTTAACCTTCTCCTTAAAATTTTAGTTTTCTTAAACCGGGGTGATGCTGGCGATGGTGCCGCCGGAAGCATGGATGCGTTGGTACTCTTGGCTGAGTCGGTCGAAGGGGACAAAATACACCTGGTTGCTGCGACGGAAGCGGGAAACGCGACTGACTTTACCGGGAGAACCATAGCCGGTAACTTCGATGCGGTAGACTTTGCCGCTTTCGCCAACGCCCGTTCCCAAGCGCGAGGGTGCAGTGGTGGCCGGATCGCGGAACGACCAACCGTTGCCAACACTACCGCCCGAGGGAGGAATAACAGGCAGGGGCGTTTCTTGGATGACGTATTTGTTGAGGACGGGTTTTTTTCCGGAGATGCTGCCTTTGAGGTCGCTGCTGGATGCACCGCGCAACAGGGCAAACATATGCGTAAAGCCCACCATGTTTTGACCGGGCTTGGTTTTGTAGCCCCGGTAGTAGGGGACGATGTTTTCTCCGTAGGCGCTTTGATATTCATCGCTGTCGAAGTAGGAGTCGATTTCTGCTTCAAAACCTTGGGTATCTAGAAGGGTGCTGTGGGCGCGCATTTCTTCTAAGCCGTCGGGGGCGCGTCCAAGCAGGCGTTTGAAGTTGAGTTCGATGAATCGATAGCGGGGGCAGGTATCGAAGGTACGGGAGCGATAGAGGTCGGATTTTGCGATCGCGCGTGCAAACTCGCGGACGCTAAATTCGCCGCGTTTAAACTGGGATTCAGGAACGACAGCGCGTTCGCTCTCCATCACGTAAGCATTGCCGAGAATTTGTCGGTAGACAGCGCTAATTAGGCTTTCGGTTGCTTCTGTCGATTGACCGGGGACAGCTTCTAAGGGCGGCGTTTCTTCAAATAAAGCAACGCCGAGTTGTGAGGCAGGTCCAAAAGTCATAAAAAAAGAATCTCCAAAAAAGAACTGAGGGACAATTTTTTGCTTGAATCTAGTTATTAGTTAAGAAAAGGGGAAAGAAATCGGAAAGAAATCGGAAAGATAACTGAAAGAAAAGGGAAAAATGACTAATTCTAGACAGCAAGCTCGGGAATAAATATCTAATTTAACGGAACCTCAAATGAGATCTCTGAAACATAACTTTACAAATTGTTGTCAAGGGGGGTGAACCTCACTTTCTTTCCGAGTTTTCTTCAAGAACGAACCCTTCTTTGATAAGTTGGAATTGAGGGGTAAACGATGGGAAGAGAGGGTTGGATGAGGATTCTTGTAGTTGAAGACGATCGCCGCTTGGCAGAAATCTTAGTAGAAGCCCTAACCGACCAATTCTATGTCGTGGATATGGCTTTAGAGGCAGAGTCGGCTTTAAAACATATCAAGACTAGCGACTACGATCTCCTGTTGCTCGATGTCATGTTGCCCGAACTCGATGGCATTAGTTTTTGCTCGCTGTTGCGCGCGCAGGGCTATCAAATGCCGATCCTGATGGTAACGGCGCGCGATACGGTCAGCGATAAGATTTCCGGGCTAGATGCGGGGGCAGACGATTACATCGTTAAACCCGTCGATTTGGGGGAACTCTTCGCTCGCATTCGCGCTTTATTGCGTCGAGGCAATACAGCTTTACCGCCCGTCTTAGAGTGGGGAAAGTTACGCCTCGATCCGAGCGTTGGCGAAGTTCGCTATGCCCAAACCTCCATCTATCTTACGCCCAAAGAATTTTGCATTCTGGAATTGTTAATGCGTCACGGTCGTCGCCTCCTCAGTCGTCGTGCCATCATCCAAAATATTTGGCAGAACGAAGATACTGTCGAAGAAGATACGGTCAAAGTTCATGTCAGAAGTTTGCGTCAGAAGTTGAAAGGGGCGGGCGCGCCGGAGAATTTAATTGAAACAGTTCACAGTCGCGGTTATCGACTTTTTGAATTATGAATGATGAGTGATGAGTGATGAGTGATGAATTATGAGTTATGAGTTATGAGTGATGAGTGATGAATTATGAGTTATGAGTAGTGAGTGGTGAGTGGTGAATTACGAACTACGAATTACGAATTACGAATTACGAACTACGAATTACGAATTACGAATTACGAATTACGAATTACGAATTATGAGTAAGGGTTATCGTAACGGTGGTTCCGTTCCCCGTTTCGCTATCAATTTCAATCGTGCCGCCGTGTAAATCGACGCACTTTTTAACCACGACTAAACCCAGTCCGGTTCCGGCGAGGTGGCGGACATTTTTACCGCGATGAAAAGCTTGAAAAAGTTGTTGGCGATCGCTGCTCGGAATTCCCAATCCGCGATCGCGCACGCTCAATTGGCAACTTTCGCTCGTGCAGGTGAGGGAACATTGAATTTGACCGCCAGCGGGCGAATATTTAATGGCGTTGGAGAGTAAATTTGCCAAAATCGAGCGCAGTAATTTTTTATCGACGTAAGCCCTGGTATGATTCCCCCAACAGATAAAGTGCAGGGAATGCTGAGCGCCCGCACTCAGTTGCATTTCTTCGACGAAATGGCGGCAAAATTTTTCGAGGTCGATCCATTGAGGTAGAAATTCTAATTTGCCGGTTTCAGCGCGATTAATCGTGAGAATATCGTCGAGAAGTTGCACCATATTTTTAACGGAATCTTGGATGCGATGCAGGTTGCGATCGCGTTTTTCCAAGTTTTCCCAAGCGCTGGCAGAAGTTTCCAGCAATTGGGCCGCGGCTAAAACGGTACTTAAGGGCGTGCGAAATTCGTGAGACACCATCGAAAAAAAACGAGTCTTCACAGCACTCAATTCTTTTTCTCTCTCTAAGGCCAACCGCACTTCATCAAGCCGCTTGCGTTCGGTGATATCGCGAGAATTGACGACGATTTTAGGAGAGGGTGCGCCTTCGACAAGGGGCTGTCCGGTGGGGAATGCGTCGATCGCTTTGGGTAATGCTTCAAAAGTGCGCCACTGTCCGGAGCGATCGCGGCGGCGAAACTCGATCGGGCCGGTAACTTCGGCATTGTAGAGCGTTTGGCTGAGAATCGGACATAGATGCGCTAAATCGTCGGGGTGGATGTAAGTAAAAAAGTTTGTACCGATTAATTCTGGGGGGGCGTAACCCAAAATCTTCTCGACCGAGGGGTTTTCGTAGTGAATCGTGCCGTCGGGGGCGAGGATAGTGATGATATCTAGGGCATTTTCAATCAAAGAACGGAAGCGTTCTTCGCTTTCGCGCAGGGCGGCTTCGGTACGTTTGCGCTCGCTGATGTCTCGCTGCACGGAAATCCAGTGAGTATAGCGTCCCTGGCGATCGGCAACGGGAACGATGCTGAATTCTGCCCAAAACTCGCTGCCATCTTTGCGGTAGTGGAGGACTTCGATGCTGGCGGTTTCCCATGAGGAGAGGGCGGCTTGGACGCGAGCGATGGCGGCGCGATCGGTGCATTTTCCCCAGAGCAGATCGAGAGTTTTGCCGAGGGTTTCTTCGAGTCGATAGCCGGTGAGGGTGATAAAAGCTTGGTTGACGTAAACAATCGGCGGTCCGGGAGCGGTTACGGGGCGTGCTTCGGTGACAATGACGGCATCGTTGGTATTGACGACGACGGATTGCAGCAGGCGCACTTGTTCGGCTTGGCGCTTTTGTTCGGTGATGTCGGCGACGACGGCGACTAAACCGTTAATGTTATCTTCGCTATCGGTGAGGGGGGCGGCGGAAAAGACGATATCGATCGCGCTGCCGTCTTTTTTGGTGCGGCGGACTTCTAAGCTGGGCGGCGTAATCCCCGCTAAAATGTTCTGCCAGATGCTTTGATAGTCGAGATCGGTTTCGGCGAGGACGGGGTTGGCGCGATCGCACACTTCGGCTTCCGTCCAGCCAAACATCCGTTCGGCGGCTGGATTCCAGACTTTGACTCGCCCTTGTAAGTCGAGGGTAAAAATGGCGCGGGGCGAGGCAGAAATTAAGGAGAGTAGGGTTTGATTGGTGTGGTGTAAGGCTTCGTTGGTTTTGGCAAGTTCTTCGGTACGCTGCTGGACTCGGAGTTCGAGTTCGGCGTTGAGTTGGCGCAGTTGTTCGTAGAGTTCGGATTGTTGAATCGCGATCGCGACTTGGGTGGCGAGTTGCTTCATCAAGTCGATTTCGAGGGGCTGCCAGGTGCGAGGGGCGCTGCATTGGTGAGCGATGAGGAGTCCCCAGAGGTGGGGAGGAGGGGTTTCTCCGGCTTCTCTGCTATCGAGTTCTCGCAGTTGTTGGAGGATGGGGACGACTAATTTGGCGCGGACTCCAAATTCAGAGAGAAATTCTGTCAGACAGTCTTCTACGTCATCGCTGTCGATATCCGCGATCGTACCGACTTTTCCTCGTGCGTAAGCTTCGTGATACTCGGACGGAAAAACTTCCGGCGGAAAGGTACGCCCTAAAATTGCTTCGTACTCGGGCAGCACGGACTCGGTAATTGCCGTTCCCGTCTCATCTCCCCAAAGACGATAGATTAAGACGCGATCGACGACCAGAAATTGCCGGACATCGGCCACCGTTCTCGTCAGCACTTCCTCCAAGTCCAAGGATTGGCGAATATGATGCGCGATTTGATTGACCAGTCGTTCTCGTTCGGTTTGCTGTCGCAGGTTTAACTCGGCTCGGCGGCGCTGGGCAATCTGTCGCAGCAGGCAAGGAACGCTAAAGGCCGCGATCGTGAGGGGAATGAAAGCACTGACAATGGGCAGTAGACTTGCCTGCATCATTGATTAGGGCTGATGGGGAGAGGGGGAGAACTTTTATTTTCTCATTTCAACGTGCCTTAGTTCATAAAAGCTCTCTCTTTCCTTAAACTTTAGTACATCTATCCATTCTTGATAAATTCAGCCATTTGTTCGATTAAATGGTCGAAGTAAGGCTCCCCTATATTTTTTTGTTCTGCTGGAAGAGCATCTAATGCTGCGGATTTCAAACGCTTTAAGCCACAGAGCATGGCGGGCAGAGGAACCCGCATTTCCTCATAAAGCAAGCGCATTTTTTCTAACCCATCCGGACTTGTAAACTGCGGATTCTTTGCCGCAATTCCATAGGTAATACAGCGCAAAAAATGCCAAAAATCTCGCCAGCAAGCCTCAGCCCGTTCTGGAGGGTAAAGATCGCCTTCCGGAGCCGTGATTTTCGGGAAGTTTTCTAAAACTGCCTGCCGCGCCGTACTGATTGCATCAGCCGCATTATCTCTCAAAAATCGGACGCTTTCTAAAGCTAAACTTGAATGAATTGAGAGGGTTTTTAATTTCGCTAAATCTTCGTCGGTTAAATAGCGCTTTTCATCATCCGCCCGACCAATAATTTCAATAATTTCAGGGTTATAATTTCCTTTCCAAGTTTGCACGTCTAAGGTGCGAGCTTCAGGAATTAATTCTTTCGCTCGTCTGCTAATCATAAGCTTTTTGCTTAATTAGTTTTACTGTCGATACTGCAAGTACCGTTCTAAATCGAACAAAAAACCGTGAATATATTCCTCGGTCCATTCTTCCCCATAAAACCGGGTAAACATTCCCCGGGCGGGGTCTTTTTCTGCTCGATACCTAATATAACGCAGTTGAGCAGCTTGAATGGCATCTAAGGCTTGTGGCTTGGTGACGGGTTCTGCGGCAGCGACGAAATCTAAATAAGCTTGTAAGTAGTCCTTAAACGCTTTGTAAACGTAGGTTTGGACGACGGCGGTTTCTTGGGGGCGAGTCCAGAGAAACGCGGGGGAAAAGAACGGTTTTGCTTCCTCCGGGAAATCGCCGCCCCAAGGAAGAAACTGCCGATAAGATTCAAAAATCGGTAGAATCGGGTTACTGTATTTCTCCTGATAAGCGGCATTGTGAAAGAGGGGCTGCATATCGAGAGCAATCAGGTGTCCGCCCGGGAGGGTGACGAGATCTGCCCCGAAAAAGGGCAATTCGTAGTTGAGTTGCGGGAAGATGACGAAATTGAGAACTTGCAGGGAATTTCCGCCTTGGACGTGGGCGGCGCGAATTTGCCTCAGTTTGGGCGATTGAAAGCCATAGCTGGTGGTGAGAACGGTTTCTTCTCGCTTGCCTTTTCCGATGGTTGCTTCTTTGCGATCGAACCCTTCTGGGATGGGGTAAGGTTCGAGAGGGAGGCACTCTTTGAGTAAGGCGAGGGCTGTTTCTAAAAAGGGTTGGTAGAGCGACATTATTTAGCTCGGAACGGCAAGGGGAACGGCATCTTCAAATAAAAATTCATGCAGGAATTTTTCAGACCATTCATGACCGAAATAGCTGCTAAATAATCCAGATGCGGGGTCGCGTTCGGCGCTGTATTGGTCGTAGTCTTTCTGCGCTTTGGCAACTCGCGCGATCGCGTCCGGTTGAGTTAGGGGTTCGGCTCGTTCGAGCAGTTGCCAGTAGAGTTGAATGTATTCTTTATAAGCCGGAAGTAGTCGGTTAACGACGGTATCGGAATCTGTTTTTGCAAACAGCAGATAAGGGGAAAAGTATTGATTTGCATCGTAGAACTTCATGGGTAAGTCTTGGGCGAGTTCGCTGTATTTATCGCGCAAGCTTCGCATCGGTTCGATGTATTTTTTGAGGTAAGCTTCGTCCCGAAATAGGGGTTGAAAATCTAAAACAACTAAAATTTTCTTTTTGCCGAATGCTAAAAAGTCAATTCCCAATAAGGGCAGGTCGTACTGATGGCTGGGATAAAGAACGCTGTTAAAAATTTGGGCGGTTTCGCCAGCGTTGATGTAGGTGTAGCGAATTTTGCGGAGTTGAGGGCATTGATAGCACCAGCTTTCAATCATGGCTGGATTTTTGCCCCGCTGACTGACTTGATATTCCAATTCTGGGAGAATCGGGCGACCCCGTAACTCGAAGCGACGGAACAGTTCTTGTTCGAGGTGGTGTAGAAAAGGCTGAAACATAGGCTTTTCGGGGAAGATGGGGTCTTAATGGGGGAGCATAAGGGAAAGTTTTTGCGGCTGTCTCGTTTCTCATTTAGAACGAAATAATTCGTAATAATTAAGGGTTGGAAGGCGAGCAATTTGTAGCGGAGGAGTCAGAATGCTCGTTTTTTCGTAGCTATGAGCCTTCCGAGCCGAGCGTCAAGGGCAAAATATTAAGAAATGTAACTTTCTTTTTCACAAAAGGGACGAAATGAAGCGTTCCTTCCTATCTTTTGTAAGAACGGTTCGGTTGGACGCAGAGAGGCGCGACCGACCCGATAACAAGACCCTTTTGTCGTAATCAATTTAGTTTAAGGAGAGCTCGATGCTTGACGCTTTTTCCAGATCGGTCGTTAGTGCCGACAGCAAAACCGCAGCAATCGGTGGAGATGAGTTAGCAAAACTGCGCGAATTCATCAATTCTGGCAACCGTCGCTTAGATGCAGTCAACGCGATCGCGAGCAATGCAAGCTGCATGGTTTCCGATGCTGTCGCTGGGATGATTTGCGAAAATACCGGACTGATTCAAGCGGGCGGCAACTGCTACCCCAACCGTCGCATGGCTGCTTGCTTGCGCGATGCAGAAATCATCCTGCGCTACGTTACCTACGCTCTGATGGCTGGAGATGCTTCGGTTCTCGAAGATCGTTGCTTGAATGGCCTTAAAGAAACCTATACCGCTCTGGGCGTTCCCCTTCAATCTACCGCTCGCGCTGTCGCGATTATGAAAGCTCAAGCTTCCGCTCACATCAAGGATACTCCGAGCGAAGAGTTTGCAGGCGATAAACTCCGCTTCATGGGAAGCCCGGTTGTTGAAGATCGTTGCGCTAGCTTAGTGGCAGAAGCCGGTAGCTATTTCGATCGCGTGATTGCAGCCCTCAGCTAAGGGATGCGAGGGTTCTAACCCAAGCTGTTTCGGGTTTTGCCAATGCGGTTAAACCCCCCAAAATCTAAGTTCAATCCAGTCAAGTCTGAAAGAATAATAAAAGATATGAAATCAGTTGTTACCACCGCGATCGCTGCTGCCGACGCTGCCGGACGTTTCCCCAGCACCTCCGATCTCGAATCCGTACAAGGTTCCATCCAACGCGCGACGGCTCGTTTAGAAGCGGCTGAAAAGCTGGCTGGCAACCTCGACAACGTTGCTAAAGAAGCTTACGATGCTTGCATCAAAAAATACCCCTACCTGAACGATAAGGGTCAAGCAAACTCCACCGATACTTTCAAAGAAAAGTGCCTTCGCGATATCAAGCACTATATGCGCTTGATCAACTATTGCTTAGTCGTCGGCGGAACGGGTCCTCTCGATGAGTGGGGAATTGCCGGACAACGCGAAGTTTATCGCGCTCTGGGACTGCCCACCGCTCCTTACGTCGAAGCCCTCAGCTTCGCTCGCACTCGCGGTTGCGCTCCTCGCGATATGTCAACTCAAGCTTTAACCGAATACAACGCTCTGCTCGACTATGTAATCAACTCTTTGTCCTAGGATACGCGTTGATTCCATTGTCAGGATAAAAGGTTAAAATTAGAGGACTCTCAATTGCAATGCAAAGAGCGAGAGTCCTTTTTTTTAATGAATAATGGATAATGGATAATGAATAATGGATCGTTGCCAATTCTAACTTCATAACTCACGTCTGATGTGAATTATCCAAAAGCATTAACTGCCCTCACCCCCAGCCCCTCTCCCAACTCTGGGAGAGGGGAGAAAGAACAGTAAAATGGGATTTTCGGCTTCTAATGCACATTAGGCGTAACTCATAACTCATAATTAAAATGACACAATCTGCTTTATTAGAACAATTAAAACATCCCAATCCGCATTTGCGCGATCGCGCGACGTTGGAATTGGTTGAAACTCGCGATGAAACCACCATTCCCAACTTAATGGCAGTTTTGGATGAGGAAGATACAACCTATCGACGCGCCGCCGTGAAAACTTTGGGCGCAATTGGAGTGGATACGGTTCCTTTTCTGGTTAAAGCATTGCTCGATAGCGAGAATGGAACGGTGCGGGGTAGTGCGGCGAAAGCGTTGGCGCAAGTTGCCGTGTATTATCCTAAAGTCCCTTTCCCAACCGAGGGAATTGAAGGACTGAAAACCGCGCTAAACGACCCCAATCCGGTGGTTCATATTGCTTCGGCGATGGCTTTGGGGGTTGTTGGTTTGCCGGGATTGGAGAGTTTGCTCGAGGTATTGGAGAAAACGGATAATTTGGGCTTAGCGGTGGCAATTGTGAATGCGATTAGTTCAATTAAGAGCGATCGCTCGCGGGAGGTTTTAACCAAGTTAGTCAACGATGAGTCTGCCGATAGTTACGTGCGAGAAATGGCGAATAGCGCGCTTTCGCGATTGGATTTTGTAAAATCTAGTTTAACGGTGAATTCGTTGGAGAGTTAGAGCGTAGATTGAAAAGGTTAAAAAGCTCATCTTGCCCAAAACTAAACTTCAAGAATTCCGATCGCTCTTATCGAGAATCTCACAATCACCTTATACCAATTCTCATTGATTTTGCACGAATCCCTAAGAGGGCATAACGGTGTTCATTAGTGTCAACTTAACGTGAAACCCCCCTCAGAAAGTTGAATCGCCCTCACCCCCAGCCCCTCTCCCAACTCTGGGAGAGGGGAGCAAGAGAGAATTCTTCTCCCCCCTCGCCCAAAATTGGGAGAGGGGGGTTGGGGGGGTGAGGGCCAGGATGACGCTATAACAACCACTTGTGCTTAAGTTGACACCCATGAACGGTGTTATACCCCTACAGCGACAAATTTAGTGCAAAACTTGTAGGAAATGGTATTACACACAACCGTTGCGAAATGCTTGAATGGCTTCTAAACGAGATGTTTGCGCCATTAACACGCAGCGAGTTAGTAATTCAATATCGAGGGTAGAGAGTTCGGGAAGTTGGCTGCGAGCTATTTTCCGATAATCGGTATCGTAGAGATGATAAAGTCTCAAAAGACCATCTTGCCAAAACCAAACTTCGGGAACTTCTAAGGCTCGATACTTTTGGAGTTTATTGGCATTCCCACTGCTGAAGATAATCTCGATCGCGAGATCGGGAATTGGCTTAGAAGTGCCGAAACAATAGGATTCATCGGCTTGAAGCGAAACGATTCCTTCTTTTTCTTGAGTCATCGAACCCATCGGTTCAAACTCAATCCCTTTTTCCCAGCAAAACATTCCAATTAAAAAGCCGATAAACCGACTAAAAAATTCATGTTCGCGTCCCGGCATGAGAATTTCGATGGTGTTGTCATAGTAGGCGAGTTTGATTCCCGGAGCGTTGTTAAATCCTGCCTGAATGAGTTTGAATTGTTGCCAGGGAATGTGGGAGTAGACGATCGCGCGATCTTGCAGGGTTCCGCTTCGCGGCGCGCGTTCTGGGGAATCGAGACGGGGAGGTTGAGTCATGACAGTCGCCTTCAGCCATCTTCAGCATTTTTATTGTATCGAGGTAAGACGATCGAAAAGCTCAATCCCAGTCGTCTTCCTCCGTTTCGCGTTCGAGTTGCGTTACGGCTAATTTCAAAGCCGGTTGAATTGAGGTTTCGGTTTCCCGTTCTAAGGCGGCTTGTAAAGGCGCGATCGCGCTGGTATCTTTGATTTTCATCAAGGAGAGTGCCGCCGCCTTGCGCGTTTCCCCGCTTGGATGGTGCAATAACTCCAGCAGAGAAGGAACGGCGGGTTTATGGGTTAAATTCCCTAGAACCGCAGCCGCTTCGCAGCGAACGTCTTCTGAGGTATCGTTGAGGGCGCGAATCAGGAGATCGAAGGCTTCTATCTCATTGCTATCGGCGGCTAATTTCGCGATCGCGCCAACCACCGCAGCGCGTACCGATTCCGATTCCGAGGCAATCTCCCGATACAAGTATTCCCGCGCTTCCGGGCCGATGAACGCTAAAGCCCAAGCCGCATGGCCGAGGGTGCTTTCGGGGTGTTCCGGCGAGGCTAAAATCTCCAGTAACACCGGCACTGCGGCTTCGCCAATCCGCGCCAGCGCGCCGACTGCCGAACCTTTCACCACCGTGTCTTCGTCGTTGAGGAGTGCCACCACTAAGGGATCGATGGTTTCGGGATCGGCAATTAGGGTGAGGGTTTTCGCGCTGGCGCGCCGCACGACGGGATTGGGATGGTGGGAGAGGGCAGCAACGAGAAAAGGGACGGCGGGTTTGCCAATCCGTCCGAGGGTGTCGGCAAAACCCAAACGCACCATCCCCCGCGTATCGCCCATACATTCAACCATGCGTTCGAGGCGATCGCGATCGCGAGGATCGAAGGTTTGTTCCGCAACTTCGGTTCTTGCCGCCGCCAGAAACTCATCCACTTCCGCTTGCGACATGGAGAGAGAAGGACTGCGATCGTTCATTCATTTAACTCCCGGTTAACATCGCGTGTTGGCTGCGGAGATTTTCCAGCTTCGCGTCAATCTCAGCCAGTTGCGGTTCTAACTTCGTCATCACTTTCGACTTCGGAAGCTTTGCTTTTTTCGCTGCCGTTGTCATTTCGTCGATCAAACGCTGTCGATATTTCTCAAACTCTTGAATGACTTCGGCTAATTCTTCTGGGGTTACTAAATTTTGGGTTTCTGAGGATTTTAAATCTTCTGTCATTTTTCTTCTGCGGTTCTCAATCTCGGGCATCGAGCGACCGAACTAAGATTAAAATTTTCTACAATAGTTTATCGCAAAACGAACCCGCTCAATGTTAAGATTACAATCGAGATCGGCATCGACCAACGATTGGGCGATCGCGCGCGCTTCGGAGACTGAATCGTTGCTAAAAATAAGAGAAATCGTGCGATGGATAAACGTTTTTTCAATATGTTTGGGTTGACCGAAGACCAAGCACTCGCCCTACTCCAAACTCCCCTCGAACAATTAGCCGCTCCCACCGAGCATTATGTTGCCGTTTCTCACCTCATTAATTTCCCGACAGAACGCTCGATTAATGCCCTAATTGAAGTCGTCCAAAATCCCGCCCCCGATCTTTACGATCGCATCACCCGACGCAAAGCCGTCGAAAGTTTAGGGCGCTTGCAGGCTGAGGTTGCCTTACCGATTATTCGCACTTGTTTTCAGGATGAAGATTGCTATACCGTCGAAAATGCGGTTTGGGCTGTCGGAGAAATCGGCACCGAAGATCGCGAAATTTTAGAGGAGATCGCTCAACTCTTAGACACTCCCGAACGGGCTTACAGAACGATTATTCAAACCCTCGCTAAATTAAACTATCAACCGGCTGCCGGACGCATTGAAAAGTTTGTTGCTGCTGAGGATAAAGCGATCGCGTCGGCGGCGATTTCTGCGCTTTATCGTTTAACGGGAGACAACCGCCAACTTTCGCAGGTTGTCGCTTTTCTCCAAGACGATAATGTTAACGTCCGGCGAGCTTGCATTCAAGATTTAATCGATGCGCGCTACTGCGATGCTATTCCCGCGATCGCCTGCTGTCCGGTGTCGATTGTCTTCCGCCTGCGCGGAATTCGACTGCTTGCAGAGTCGGGATTAGCCACAAAAAAAATTAATTTTAACTTCATCGAACCCCACCTCGATCGCGTTATTTCAGACCATCCCAACGACCTCGAACTCGTCCACGAATACGACCAAAAACCGAGCTTAGAATTTGTGATTAACGAGTTATATCACACCGACTTCGGACGCTGCTATCTTGCTAGCAAAACGCTGCTCGAAGTTTATCCCCAAGAAGCACCCGCCGCCCTCTTCCAAACTTGGGAAAAAGAAGCTCATAACGACTACGGCGCGCACTACCACGTTATTAAGCTCTTTGGCTGGCTCCAACACGCCCCCGCTTGGGATTTAATCGTTGAAGCCTTACATAATACCTCACCTCAGTTCCAAAAATCCCGCGCCGCCGCTGCTATTGCCTTTGGAAATTTAGGAGACGAACGAGCCATTCCCCTCTTAAAAGAAGCCTTAAACAGTCCAATTTTCGATCTTAAGTATGCCTGTTTGCTTGCCTTAGAACAATTGGGCGACACACAAGCAAAATCGATGCTTTTTGACGATCCGGAACCCTTGATTCGGGATAAAGCCGCGCGAGCGTAGAGAGAATAAATTTGCTCCTAACTTTGCTCCTACAAGTTATTCTCAACTATAATTGTGGAGGTCGAAAACGAGACTGCCTTATGAGATATGGATAGACTAAAGTCATGAAGATCGAGCGATCCAGAATCTACAACAATGAGCGATAAAGCCGAAGTAATATTCAAAACAAAAGCAGTTTTTAACGCAGCATCCGATTATTTTGATGCTCCCGCCTTATCCTTCTGGGGGCGTTTCGGACAAGCAACGATCGATAAACTCTCATTCCAAGGAGGCGAAAGCGTTTTAGATGTTTGTTGCGGGAGCGGAGCTTCTGCCCTCCCTGCTGCTCGCGCGGTTGGTACGAGCGGTTCTGTTGTGGGAGTCGATCTGGCAGAATCCTTATTAGAATTAGGACGCAACAAGGCAAAACAGCAAGGTTTAGAAAATATCGAGTTTCGCTGTGCTGATTTTGAAAACTTAGGATTTCCGGATGAGAGTTTTGACGCGATCGTTTGTGTCTTTGGCATCTTTTTTGTTCCTGACATGAGCGCCGCATTGCAAGAACTTTTACGAATGTTGCGTCCTGGAGGTAAGCTCGCAATTACCTCTTGGGGACAAAAAGTATTTGAGCCTGCAAACGGCGAATTTTGGTCGGCGATACAAACAGAACGTCCCGATTTGTATAAAAGTTTTACACCTTGGGATCGTATTAGTACGAGCGCTGAGCTAAAAGCATTACTCGAAAGTAGCGGCGCAACCCAAGTCGAAGTATTTCCGGAATCTTGCACGCACGAACTTACCGCTGCTGAAGATTGGTGGACAATGGTTTTAGGTGGAGGAATTAGAGGGATTATCGACCAGTTAAAACCCGCCGTTAGAGAGAGAATTCGGCAAGGAAATCTTGAATTTTTGCGGCAAAACCAGATCGGTTCTTTAGAAGTAGACGTACTTTACGCGATCGCACGCAAAGCCGAGATTTAACGATAATTTCTTCACCCAATCTTTGAAGCTTTAACGAATGGCTCCCGAACCCATTCTGTTAACAACGCTTGCAGAATAACCGAGCGCCGATTCTCCCTTTTCCTTTAAGGATTGCGGGGAAAACATCCTAAACTTTGAGCCGTATTCGATCGCGTATAAGGATTCCAAGTTCCCAACTCCACAGAAGAACGACTGCACAAATAAGCCCGTTCCTCATCCTTCAACCCCTCCACCTGACTAAAATCCGCCCCCTCCAAATTTTGAACCTGTTCCAACGTTGCGTCCGTTAAATCCGCTCCACGCAAGTCGGCAAACTGCAATTCCACGCCCACCAATCGAGCATTGCGGAGGTAAGCACCCACTAAAGAAACTCTTCGTAAGTTCGCCCCACTTAACGCCGCTCCCTCCAAATTCGCCCCAGTTAAGTCCGCTCCGCTTAAGTAAGCGCCCCGCAGATTCGCGCCCGTTAAATCCGCCCCGCGCAGATTCGCCGTATTGAGATAAGCACCCGCCAAATTCGCCTTCGGACCGATCGCGCCGGAGTTACGATAGTCATAGCCTTCCGGCCAAATCGTCTTCGCATCATACAGCGCCAGTTGCAGCTTTGCCCCCGTCAAATTTGCGCCCCTGAAGTCGCAACCGCACAAAATCGCGCGATATAAGGCACTATCTTGCAAATTTGCCTTGATTGTGCAGCTTCCTTGTAAGTTGGCTCTTCGTAAATCTGCTCCTTGTAAGTTTGCACCTTCAAGATTGCTCTGGCTCAAATTCGCGCCCACAAAAATTGCACCGCTGAAATCGCCCCCCGCTAAATTCATCCCGCTTAAATTTGCACCTTCTAAATTCGCTGAGTTGAGGCTTTCTCCGGTTTGCAATGCAGTTCGGACGCGATCGGCAGAAAGAGAAATAAAGCTGAGGCGAGCGGCAAGGGAATTCATGGCAATCGTTACAAAAGAGTTACCCATCATCGTAAAATTTAATCAGTCATTCCCATGACTTTTAATCTTTCTTTACGAATGTTGTTAACTTAAATTAACTCGCGATCGCAGTTAAAAAAATCGATGCTTTTATCACCCCCCATAACGATGATGGATTTCTTTCGCAAAAGCGAGGGAGTTTGGTTTTCTCAACGGAGCGTTCATCGCTTTGATTCAGCGGGAGATGAATCGGGGGAATCGAATTTAATTATTGGCGTTTTGGAAAAAGATGACCCCAAGGTATTGGCGATTTGTGGCGAACAGGGAGTCGATCCGATTTGGATTAGCGGCGGTGCTAGTTTTCAATGGCAGGGGAATTTAAGCGAGAAGGAACCCGACCCTAACTATGAAGCAATTTTAGTCGATATTCCCAATCCCGATAATCGCCAACAAGGAAAATTTCTACGAAATAAAGGCTATGTGGAAGGGATTCCGGTTATCGGCGTTTATCACTTTTCCGACGATGGAGTCTTGACAATTGAGACGGAGTATGAAAAGAACCAAGGACAAGAAAAATGCTGGTTTGTGAATGACAATTTTCGCGTTCGAGTCAGCACGGTTAAGATATTGAACGGAGTCAATTTAATGACTTATTGTTCCGAACGTCGTTGTGTCAATCCAACTTTTTTAAGCGAGTTAATCGAACAAAATTGCAAGAGGGCATAGCAGTGCTATGCCCCTACGGAGTGGGGTTTAATTTCGAGGTTTCCTCTAAATTTGCGCCCCGGAGAGCGAAAAATTTAGAGGATCGCGATCGGAAATTAATATAACGCCGAACCTTAAGTTACGCTCACAACAACCCCATCGCTTTCTTTCGCAGTTTTATTCACCGAACAAAGCGCGTAAGTTCCCGCTTCAACGGTAACAGTTGTTGTTGTAATGGGAACAATTTTGTGCAAGTTCCAATTACTCCCGTCTTGCTTGTATAACGTCCAAGCCCGAAGGTTGGAAGCGGTGGCAGCATCCCAGGAAATTTGACCGCTTCTCCCCGTTACATTTTTCGGTAGCGGCGGGATTTCGCTGCTTATTCCGTCGATCGCGGGAACTAAAGCCGGACGCGCGAAAGTCGTTGAAGTAAACTTACTGGCAACATCCTTAGTATTCGCCATCAAGAGGTTGGCGCTAAAGAAGATATTGCCCAAGGATAAGCGATCGCGCATACTGCGAGAAACCTCCACCTGGCGTTCGATTTCTGACAGTTCCCAATTTTTATCCGTGAGATTGCTTAAGTTATTCGCGGCGTAAATATGACGGTTTTGGGGATTATTCTCCGTCCACCATTTCAACAGTGCCGTATAACTTTGCGCCGTTTGATCGATAGGCCAATACAGTTGCGGTGATAAATAATCCACCCACCCCTGTTCTAACCATTTCTTCGAGTCGGCATAAATTTCGTCGCAGGCACTCATCCCCCGAATTTGTGGCGGATTCTCCGACTTCCAAATCCCGAAGACACTCGCGCCGAACTTGACTTGGGGTTTGAGTGCTTTAATCCCCGTAGAAAGACGCTGCACCAGGGTGTTGACGTTATCTCGCCGCCAGTCGGCAAGGCTGAGTTGTCCGCCGCCCGCGCGGTAAGCGGCATAGGTTTTATCGTCCGGGAAGGGTTCGCCAGCAATCGGATAGGGATAGAAGGAGTCATCAAGCTGGAGTCCATCGAGATCGTAGCGGCGCACGAGATCGGTGACAACGTTAAAAAGGCGATCGCGTACCGCATTGACACTCGGATCCATCCAGCGTCGTTTCCCTTGGCTCCAAGGATACACGGCTTCGGGGTTGGTTACGCCAATATGCGGCGCGGCCAGAGGTGCGGTTTCTGGGGCGCGAACCGAGGCGCGGCAAGGATTCAGCCATACGTGCAGTTCCAGGTTGCGTTTGTGCGCTTCCGCGATCGCCAACTCTAACGGATCGTACAGCGGATCGGGCGCTTTCCCCTGCGTTCCCGTCAGCCACGCACTCCACGGTTCCAAAGTCGAGGCATATACCGCATCGCCTTCCGGACGGACTTGCAGGATAACCGCATTGAGATTAGCACTTTGGGCGCGATCGAGAATTTTAACCAATTCCTGTTGTTCTTGTGCCGCAGAAAGACTGCTATTCGAGGGCCAATCCGTATTCCACACCGTCGCAATCCACAGTCCTCGGAATTCGCGCGCGTGTCCTACTTTAACCGTTTGCGGTACTCCTACCGGCGGTGGTGGGGGTGGTGGTGGTGGGGGTGGCGGTGGTGGTGGTGGTGGCGGCGGCGGGACAATGGGAGGAGTAGGTGGTGGCGGTGGCGGTGGTGGCGGTGGTGGCGGCGGTGGTGGCGGTGGTGGTGGTGGCGGTGGTGGCAGTGGAACTTGCGACACCGGCGGTACGATAACGAAGACGGACTCAATTTCCGGCACTCGTCCCCCTAAAAGTAGCGCTTGGTAGATCGAAACCGCGACATCAGCGCGCGTGGCTGCCAAATTGGGGTTTAAAATCTTTAAGTTGGGGTAATTAACAACCAACTTCTTCTCTGTCGCGATCGCGACTTTATCCATTGCATAACCGGGGATTTGCGCCACATCTTGATACAAACTCGGTAACGCCTCTCGTATTTCTGCCAAGCGAGTCGAACCCAAATTCAAACCACTCGTCAGCGATAATAAAATTTGCAAGCGAGAAAGGCGATCGTTCGGTTGAAATCGGTTGCCGCCAATCCCCGATAAAAATCCCATTTCATAGGCTTTTTGAATCGCGGGTAATGCCCAATGATTGCTGGGAACATCGACAAACGGGGTATATTGTCGCTTTGCCGGTAACGAAAAAGCCTGTTTGAGAACCGCTGCATACTGCGCGCGAGTCATCGAAAGATCGGGGCGAAACGACCCGTCAGGAAAACCGCTAATAATTCCCTGTCTGACTAATGCTTCGACGAACGGACGCGCCCAATGATTCTGAATATCCGACAATCTCGGTGTAGAATTCACCATCTTTTTATCGGGTTGAAAGAATATTTTTTATGACGTTTAATTTTAGCCGAAATGGAGCGGGTTTCCGGAGAATTCCCTTACATTTCTTAAACTTTTCATGCCTCGCTCCTTATCCAGTACCGATACCGATTTACCGGCTAGTTTGCTTAATCTCTCAGCCCCAACAGTACCCCAACTGCAACACAAATTCCCGCTGCGATCGCTAAGCGAGGAGAACTCATAACGATGAGAATCACCAGGATAATCGCTCCTAAAAAGAGAAGAAATTGGACGAGTTGCAGGACTACTCGAAATTTCGATTGGCTGCGAAAATTCGGACTTTCAAGCGCTAAAGGGCCTTTGAATTGCAGCCAGTAGTAAAAGACTTGCAAACCGCTATTGATAAATTTGTAAGGTACGCTTCGACGGAAGCGGTTGGCATTTTTCCCTAAAAGGGTATTGAGCAAATCTCGGAACACGAGAGCGGATCGAGTCGTAATATTGGTGAGGACGAGAGGCGGAATGTTATCGTTTAAGGTTTCTTTTCCGACGCGGTATCTCGTTCGGAAAAAATCTTCCTTTTCTTGCTGCGTCTGAGAAAATTTAGCTAAGGATTCTTGCGCGATCGCGGCGGCTGCGATCGCGCCAACATTTTTTTCAAAATATCCCCGTTCTAAATTATAGCTGGGCCGGGGATTTTTGTTAAAATAAGTTTGCAAAAATTCAGCTTTAGCTTCATCGTTAGTTGGGACATTACTAGGCGCGCTCGATTGATAGTTCCAATCAACTTGTTCGGAAATTTCATCTTCGACAACGGTGAGTAGATCGGAATTGATAATCTCCCGCTGTCCCTGAAGCACAAAGCCTTCTATAATTTCCTGCAACTCAGCATTCGAGAGATTGAGTCCCGGCGTTGCGAGCCGTTCTAAATAAGAGGACAGTTTTTCGCGATCGCTCTGGCTTAAATCGGAGAAAGAAACATTCAGCAAAAATTGAATATAATCTTTTACAAACGCTTCAAATTCAGCAGGATTTTCCTCCACATCAATCCCGAACTCCCTTGCTTGTCGGCGTAAAAAACGCGGAAACCGATCCACAGCATCGGCAGTTAAACTTGCTTCTAGCAAACGATTCAGACCATCTAATCGTCCCCATAGAATATCATTAGAGCGCCAAGACTTCTTAAAAAATCCTCCAAAAGCAGATAGCGTATTCCCCGCGAGTTTCTCATCCAAACCTTTGCCTTTTCCTAAACCCATTTGGGCATCGCCGGGACTCACTCGAATCGTTTTAATCGGCTGCTTTTCATTAATATTCGCCAGATACTCAAACGGATATAGAACCTCGTCAAACTCCTGAAACTTATCGAACGAGTAGCTGAGATAATCGGCATTCTTTAACCCGCTATTCTGAATAATAATCTGGGAAGCTTCTTCGATTTTTTTAAGGAAGCTCTGGTCATTATTGAGTGTTGTAAAAGAAAGTGATATCGAGTCCATTTCGCTAACTCTTGCAACAATGCGAGCGATTTTTTGTTCGCATTGAGTTAAGAGGTGCGAGAGTTGTTGCTGAGGCAACCAGCCAACAACTTGCGGCGTGAGGCGGCAATATTTATCGGGAACGACCAAGGTTTTAGCCCGTTCGGGTAAATCTTGAAAGATAAAAGGTAAATTGTAGCCGTCTTCTGCCGAGGTTTGCCGCAAAAAGTTTAACTCGCTACCATCCGCATCCAAAAAGAGACGATGGAGATAGATCAGCAAGTAGTAAATACGATTCCGCAACTCATCTTCATTTTGTGGCGGCCACTCGGCGGGGATTAAGCTATTGAAATAAGTGGCTATAGCAGGATGACTCAGCAACTGTTCTAATCCCGCCCGAACAACTTCTAGCAATTTGATTTGGCGGTTCAATCGTTCGATCAGAATACGAATTTTTTGAGATTCGCTAACATTGCGAACTCGTTCGAGCAGAGAATGCAGTTTTTCGAGTAGATAAAAATGTTGGCGAAGTGGATATTCGACATCGAGGTAGCGAATTTGCTGGCTCGCGGCGAGTAAAGTTTTATAGGCGCTCGAGGTTACTTTTGGGGAAAGCGGTTGAATTAAAAGTTCGGAAACTTTTTCAAGCAGCGCTTGCCGTTGGGAAAATTCTTCGATTGAGGTTAAGCTCTGGGAGCCATCCATCCCTAAAATAAGAGGAAGGACGCGATCGCGCAATCCGATTAACTGACTCAATAAGTAAATTCCTTCTCGATTCTGTTCCTCGTCTGATGGCGGTAGCGTAGAGTCTTGGAGGGACGCATCCCGAGACGGAACCACCGCATCCGCTTCCGCATTGGCCAGCAGGGAATTATAGCGCTTCACTTTTTCGTTCCGTTCCTTAATTAACTCGATGTCATTGGTGATGCTTTCATACCTCGGCATCCCCACCAAAGAATCTTCCACCACCTGCAAAACATTGGGACGGTTCATTTGTTTAAATCTCTGTCCGTCGGAAAAGCGATCGGGACTCGGATCGATATACAATAGTTTGCGCTCTACCGGACGATTTGCCGTGCGATAATAAATCTCTTTAATCGTATGGCTGAAAGGACGATTATCCAAAACGCCCCCATCGACAAAATGTAACTGATACCCTTTCTCCGGGGAAGCTTTGGGGAGCAAACGATTATTGAGAGCGCCCCACTCCACTAAATAAGAATCTGCTGTTTCTTCACGCTCCTGTAACTTGACTGTCACCGTCGGAAAAGCAACCGGAAAACAAGAAGTAATTCGGCATAATTTTGCCAGCGCTTGATAAGTCAGATTGGCATTTTTTCCGAGCGCGGCAAACGGCGTTTTTCTACCTTGGCGATGTTTGAGATGAAACAAAGCGCGATGTTCCTTAACTTCAATCGCCGCCCCCGTATCGTCAAAAACCGAATATACTCGTCCCAACCAATCCGTTCCCGTCACGAATAAATCTAACTCATTAAACTCCGAATGCCAGTCATCCGCTGGTGCTGATTTTCGTCGTTCTTCTGCTAAACGCAAAGCCTCTTCTAACTCGCCTTGATAGTACCCTTCCCCATCGAATAACGATTCGCGCCCTTCCGCCTCATTGGGTTGGTGCAGCAACTTACGAATATTGCCACTCTCGCGCCAAACGCGCCCAAAAGTGCTGAATTCTACCACTTCCTCAGCATTACTATTAGCCAGCGCGTAACTCAACAGAATACCGTTAATGCCTCCGGCTGAGGTTCCCGAAACAATATCGACGACGATATCGGAATCCGTCAGCGCCTTAACGAGTTTGTAAACGCCGCGCCCCCGCACCGCATTATAAAATTCTCGACAAACCCCGTTCATATAGACAGCAAGCGATACGCCGCCATAGACTACCAGTCCGAGGCGTAGTTCTCGCTGAAAGTCCGGTTGTGGAAAAGATTGAGAAGCTGTAGGTTTCATAAGATTTTATTGACAAAAAATAATTAAATTGCGTATAGTAGGAGATCGTGCATCCAAACCCTGCTCGGATCGGGTCGATCGCTCGAATAAAGTGCCAAAAAGTCTTCGAGAAGCTTTTTGCGCCACCTGTACGGCAATTATGACACTAGGACAAGCTCATGACTTACGCGATTATTGAAGCCGGTGGAACGCAACTTCGCGTCGAACCCGGTCGTTTTTATGACATCAACCGTCTGACAGCGGGCGATGATGGCAAATATGTCATCGATAAAGTGCTATTAATCAATCATGACGGTGAAATTACCGTCGGTCAACCCACAATT
The DNA here is from genome assembly GCF_014698145.1 of Oscillatoria sp. FACHB-1406. Lineage (NCBI taxonomy): Bacteria > Bacillati > Cyanobacteriota > Cyanophyceae > Oscillatoriales > Oscillatoriaceae > Oscillatoria > Oscillatoria sp. FACHB-1406. Next base: position 97,333 of record NZ_JACJSM010000018.1, read on the forward strand.
GAAGGGGCGACCGTAGAAGGTACGGTGCTTTCGGAACTGCGCGGTCGTAAGGTTCTCGTTTACAAAATGAAACCGAAGAAGAAAACCCGCAAAAAACGAGGACACCGCCAAGAGTTGAGCCGCTTGATGATTGATTCGATTTCCCTAAGCGGTACGGTTCTGTCGAAAGCGGAGGCTAGAGCAGAATCAGTCTCGGATGACAGCGAGGATGAGTCGGGCGAGGAAGAATAGGCTCGATATCGCTCGGTACAATAGTAAAGACATTTTGAACGCTAAGCTAAGGCTAGAGAGAAGAAATCATGGCTCATAAGAAAGGAACGGGCAGTACCCGAAACGGTCGCGATTCTAACCCTAAATTTTTAGGCGTGAAGCGCTACGGCGGTCAAGTCGTCAGAGCGGGGAATATCCTCGTGCGCCAACGCGGAACCAAATTTCACCCGGGTCACAATGTCGGGCGCGGCGGCGACGATACGCTGTTCGCGTTGATTGATGGCGTGGTGAAGTTCGAGCGCGTTGACCGCCGCCGTCAGAAAATTAGTGTCTATGCCACCCCAGTCGAAGCTGCATCCTAGGCTGGTAAAGTGAAGGAGGGACTTCCCTAATTGTCCCTCAATGGGTGCATCTCGGGGGCGTACTTGTTACAAAGTTCGCCCCCTTATCCTTAATTAGCCAACCTTGAGTAATACGAAGTTCGACTCATTAGGTAGGGTAATCCGTATCCCCTTAGCTAGCAATCCCTACGCCAAAATCCAGACGCGATAAGGCACAATTTAAATTATTAAGTTTCTAGATCGTCTACACATAGCGCGAACGATGACTGTACTGGAAAAAGGAAACATTACGATCCACACTGAGAATATATTTCCGATTATCAAGAAATCTCTCTACACCGACCACGAGATCTTCTTGCGGGAATTAATCTCTAATAGCGTTGATGCCATCAATAAGCTGAAAATGATCTCCTATTCTGGAGAAATTGACGGCACCTTACCCGAACCAGAAATCGAGATTCGCATCGATAAAGACAACAAAACCCTCTCTGTCTCCGACAACGGTATCGGGATGACGGCGGAGGAAATTAAGAAATATATTAATCAGGTTGCCTTCTCCAGCGCTGAAGAATTTATTCAAAAGTATCAAAAAAGCGCCGACCAACAAATTATCGGTCACTTTGGCTTAGGGTTCTACTCCAGCTTCATGGTCGCTAAGCACGTTGAGATTGACACCCTTTCTCACCGTTCGGGTTCGCAAGCGATCCACTGGAGTTGCGACGGTTCGCCGGAGTTTGAATTAACCAATAGCGATCGGACGACACCGGGAACGACAATTACCCTCACCCTGATGGATGAGGAAACAGAATACGCAGAACCCTCGCGCATCAAGCAACTGGTGAAAACCTATTGCGACTTTATGCCGTTCCCGATTAAACTCGACGGCGAAGTCATCAACAAACAGCGCGCTTTATGGAAGGAGTCGCCGCAAAACCTCACTAAAGAAGATTACCTCGAATTCTATCGCTACCTCTATCCTTTCCAAGACGAACCTTTACTTTGGGTTCACCTCAACACCGACTATCCGTTTCTGTTGAACGGAATTCTCTATTTCCCGAAGCTGAAGCCGGATGTCGATATTAATAAAGGTCAGATTAAACTTTTCTGCAATCAAGTCTTTGTGAGCGACCATTGCGAAGAGATTATCCCCGACTTTTTGATGCCGTTGCGCGGTGTAATCGACAGTACCGATATTCCTCTCAATGTCTCTCGCAGCGCGCTTACGAACGATCGCACCGTGCGCCGCATTACCGATTATATCGCGAAGAAGATCGGCGATCGCCTTAAATCTCTCTACAGCGAAGATCGCGCCGAATATGTTCGCTCTTGGGAAGATGTTGGCACTTTTGTCAAGTTCGGCTCGCTTAAAGACGATAAGTTTAAAAAGCAAGTCGAAGATATTATTATCTTCCGCACGACGCATGAAGGCGCTGCTGTCTCAGAAGAGCAACCGAAAGTAGAAGTCCAAGCCGCAGAAGGCGATATTTGGCAAGATGCAACGCCTGAAGAAAAATCGACGGCGGGCGAGGGTTATACTACTTTGAAAGAATACCTCGATCGCAACAAGGAACGTCACGAAAATCGCGTTTATTACTGCACCGATTCGGGAACGCAATCAACCTACGTCGAGCTTTACAAAAACCAAGGTTTAGAAGTCCTCTATATGGACTCCTTCATCGACACGAACTACTTTATTCCCTTCCTAGAACGGGAATATAACGATGTCAATTTCTCCCGCGTCGATGCCGAACTCGAGCAAACACTATTCGATGAAAATCAAGCTAGCGAAATTGTCGATCCCAAGACCAATAAAACTCGCAGCGAACTCGTTAAGGAACTGTTCGAGAAAGCCTTGAATAATCCTAAAGTCACGATTCGTACCGAGTCGCTGAAATCGGATACGCCAGAAACTGCGCCGCCTGCGATGGTAATTTTACCCGAACAGATGCGCCGCCTCCAGGAAATGACAGCGCTGCTGCAACAACAAGCGGTACGCTTCCCCGACGAACACACGCTGTTAGTTAATACTGCCCATCCGATGATTCAAAAGTTAGTTGAAATCGGGCAAGGTGGAATTATTCAAGGCGGCGGAACTTCGAGTTCTGGCGAGTTAGCTGATGCGATGTGCCAGCACGTTTACGATTTAGCGCTGTTCTCCCAAAAGGGATTTACGGCGGAGAGTATGAAGGATTTCGTGACGCGCTCGAATCAACTTTTGACTCGCGTTGCCGAACGGTTGTAATCTGATTCTTTTTGAGGGTGAATGTCTGTTCGCCGAACGATTGTAATCTAATTCTTTTGGGGGCGAATGGCATTCGCCCCTACTATTTTGGGGCTTAAACTTAAAACAACAATGCCCGCTTGATAAACGCTACTTGCTTGTAATACCAATTGAATATGAGGTTGCACAGAATCGACTCCCCTCTATTTTGGGTTAAATGGTGCGTTACGCTTCGCACTCCGCACCCTACTTCTATGCAGCTTCACATCAATCTGGTATGACTGTATGTTTATAAGCGCACAAAAGCTTTGGCTGGTGGGCGCTGCCCACCCTACCCAATGTCCTATTTTTGGATTTAATACCGATTCGTCGGTTGATAGTTTTACTCAGTTTTGTAGGAACCTGGTTTGAAGAGTAGGGACGTTGTATACAACGTCCCTACCCTACTATTTTTTTCCCCCTCCTCTTTTGAAAATAGAGGCGCAACGGTGGCAAAAATGAGTCCCGATAGCACGAGAACTTCGACGATTCTCAATCCGATATTGCTCGATTTCATTTGTCTCTTAATCGCTGCCACTGGTCTTGAATTTGTTGCCACCAAACGCGGGGCGAATCTTCGGGGCGATACTCTGTAGAATACATCGATCGCACCAACGCTACACCCCCAACTTTTAACCCCATAACCATATGGATTCCCAGGCAAACGCTTAGAATCACCCAGCCCCAAAGATGGGCGCGATACCAGGGAGAATCGAGTTGTCCGGCGGGAAGCCATTCTTCTTTCATCATTCGTCCTGTCGCGATCGCGAAAGTCGCCGCCAGGAGCATAATGGTATTAACGACGCGATGCCAGCTATACCAGCCAATCGGTTTATTGAGTTGCCCCAACTTCCCCCACGTATCGGGCTGAATTAAACGTTTTGCCCCTAAATGAAAGCTGTAGAGGGCAAACAGGGGCATGAGGAGGAAAAATGCTACGCCGAAAGTGCCGTGAATGCCGATGATATCGCCAATTTTGGGCAGGGGTAGGCGGATTAAGCGCCCATCGTAGGTATTGTATACCCAAAAGGAAGTCGCGATCGCCAGCAGCGCGATCGCAGCATTTAAGCCGTGTAAGATTCGCAGCAAGAGCGGTTGATAAAGGCGAGCAGGCGACATTTTAATGGGTGTTAAAATAGCTTAGTTTATAATTACAATAGCAAGGTTTAATGGCTTTGTCTAGAGTTTTTATCAATAATGAATCAATTTTGAAAAAATAATGATTCAATTCTATAAACACTCCGTCGCTGCCTAACAAAATCTCTCCAAACTCTTATTCGTTACTCCTGAATGTACGACTTCATCACTCCCATTTTGCTCGGAATCGGACTGTCTGCCGATGCGTTTGCGGTTTCTCTTTCCAGCGGCTTAGCCATTAAGCACCTCACCCTCAATAAAATCCTCAAAATTGCGCTTTTCTTTGGCGGGTTCCAAGCCATCATGCCTCTTATCGGTTGGGCATTAGGTTATGGTTTCAGGGGTTTAATTGCCGATATCGATCATTGGATTGCGTTTGGCTTGCTGCTCGCGATCGGCGGTAAAATGATTCGCGAAGCCTTTCAAGAAGAAGAGAAGGATAAAAAATTCAACCCTCTCGATACTTATACCTTATTAACGCTTTCGATCGCTACCAGTATCGATGCTTTAGCCGCCGGAATTAGTTTAGCCGTTGTAAAAACGCCTGTTCTTATGGCAGCTAGCATTATTGGAACAATTACTTTTTTCTTGTCTGGATTTGGTGTTGCGATCGGGCATCGCTTTGGAAACTTTTGTCGGGATAAAGTCGAAATTTGTGGCGGGGTTGTTTTAATCGCGATCGGCTTTAAAATTCTAATCGAGCATTTAACGCAATAAATTATGAATGATGAGTGAGGAGTTAAGCTCGTACCGAATGGCACTGAAATAAGAGTTGAAAAATCGCCCGTAGAGACGTTGTATACAACGTCGTTATTGATATTTTGTAGGGTGGGCAGCGCCCACCAGCCTTGAATCAGTGCCATTCAAGCTAGTACCAATTGAAGATGACCTGGCGCAGAATCGACTCTCCTTCATTTTTGGCTAAAATAATGGTGCGTTACGCTTCGCTAACACACCCTACTAATAATGAATAGTGAATAATGAATGGGGAAGGGTGAATAATGAATAATGAATAGTGAATAATGAATGGGGAAGGGTGAATAATGAATACTTAAACGACTGTTAGAATTTCTCTCACCCCGTCCCCCCCTCACCCCGTCACCCCATCACCCCATCACCCCATCACCCCGTCACCCCGTCACCCCGTCTCCCCATCACCCCGTCACCCCGTCACCCCGTCCCCCCCTCACCCCCTCACCCCCTCACCCCCTCACCCAGTCTCCCCCTCACCCCCTCACCCAGTCCCCCCCTCACCCCCTCACCCTCTATTGTCCGAACGTACAAGATACAATAGAGCATCGGAACGCATAGAAAAATGACACTTGCTGCCCTATGACTACAACCGCCCCCGCTAAGCCCAAAACAGACTACGAAGCTGTCATCGGTTTAGAAACGCACTGCCAACTCAACACCAACACCAAAATCTTTAGCCCCGTTTCTACCGAATTCGGCGCGCCGCCGAACGCAAATATTTCTCCGATTTGCCTCGGATACCCCGGCGTACTGCCCGTACTCAACGAAAAAGTCCTCGAATATGCCGTTAAAGCGGGACTCGCTCTCAACTGCACAATTGCGCCTTATAGTAAATTCGATCGCAAACAGTATTTTTATCCCGATCTGCCCAAAAATTATCAAATTTCTCAGTACGATTTACCCATCGCCGAACATGGCTGGTTAGAAATCGAACTCGTCGATAAACAAAGCAGCGAAGTCACGCGCAAAAAAATTGGTATCACCCGCTTGCATATGGAAGAAGATGCGGGAAAATTAGTACATGGCGGAAGCGATCGCCTTGCGGGTTCGACGCACTCCCTCGTCGATTTTAATCGCGCGGGTATACCGTTGCTTGAAATCGTCTCCGAACCCGATTTGCGATCGGGAAAAGAAGCAGCAGAATACGGTAGAGAATTACGCCGCATCGTGCGCTACCTCGGCATTAGCGATGGCAATATGCAAGAAGGTTCGCTGCGCTGCGATGTGAATATTTCCGTGCGTCCGGTGGGACAAAAAGAGTTTGGCGTTAAGGTAGAAATTAAGAATATGAACTCCTTTAATGCCATTGAAAAAGCGATAGACTACGAAATCGATCGCCAAATTAAAGCCATTGCGAATGGCGAACCCATCCGCCAAGAAACGCGCCTTTGGGAAGAAGGCAGCCAACGCACGATTAGTATGCGCAGTAAGGAAGGTTCGAGCGACTATCGATATTTTCCCGAACCAGATTTACCGCCGATTGAAGTATCGCCAGCCCAGAAAGAAGAATGGCATTCGCAACTTCCCGAACTTCCGGCAGCTAAGCGCCACCGCTACGAAAGCGAGTTAGAACTCTCGGCTTACGATGCGCGCGTTCTCACCGAAGAAGGTTCGACAGCAGAATACTTTGAAGCCGCCTTAAAAAAGGGGGCAAATGCCAAACAAGTTGCGAACTGGGTAATGGGCGATTTAGCTGCCTATGTTAACAGCGCTAAACTCAATAGCCTCAGCGATTTAGCCTTAAAACCCGAGGGGTTAGCTGAATTGGTTAATTTAATCGAAAAGGGAACGATTAGCGGCAAAATCGCCAAAGAAATTCTACCCGAACTCTTGACAAATCCCGTAGAGTCTGTTGAGAAGTTTATTAGCGATCGCGGTTTAATCCAAATGTCCGACGCGGGCGAGTTAGAAAAAATCGTCGATGAAATTATCGCTGCCCATCCCCAAGAAGTCGAACAATTCCGCAACGGCAAAACTAAATTGCAAGGATTTTTTGTGGGACAGGTGATGAAGAAAACCAGCGGACGCGCCGATCCGAAATTGACGAACCAACTGTTAGGACGCAAGTTAAAGGGGTAGTTTGGGGAGGCAAAATACCCCAATGTTTTATTCTTTTGAGGAAGATTAAGCATTTTTACTTTAAATAAAAAATGCTGAGAGAAAAATTCTTTACATAATCTTCACGCGAAATCCTGCAATCTTCATCAAAACAATACAATGAGGGGAATTGCCCCTCACCCATCAATGCTACATTTTGATAAGTAGATGCACCCTGATAATTGGGGGAGTCGCCAAGGTGGCTCTCCTTTTTTATTTATAGGCTGAGAGAAATTTTTTGTCATTTAAAGTAAATAGGGATTGTGTCAATTACCGAGAGAGGTCGTTCGAGGTAAAAGCGAGTTTGACTGTACTCAATGGTTACACTGACGTTTGAGGGGGATTGCTTTGTGAGGAAACTCCCCCCGCTAAAGTTGCCCTCCCCAAAACTCAAGCCAACTGATAACAGGGTTTGAGAGGGAATTTCCATGATTTTTTTCTTGGGGGGTGACACCCCTCACCCCCTCGTGTTATATTGCATTTAGTAGATGCACCCTGATGATTGGGGGAGTCACTCAGGTGGCTCTCTTTTTTTTGGCCATCTAGAACCCGTTGTTAGCATCAACCGCTGGTTAAGAGCGTCCAGTAGCGCTCGTAAACTTCGTCAATCTCATTACCGACAGGGGCAATTCCTTCACAGCGTCTGAGGGCGGGATTGGGGGGAAACAAGCTGACGTTATTTTGAATTTCCGACGGCAGTAGTTCAAATGCTTCGCGGTTGGGCGTGGCAAAGCTCAAACGCTCGCAGATTTGGGCGGCAATCTCTGGTTGCAGCATAAAGTTTATCCAAGCATAAGCCCCTTCAAGATTGGGTGCGGTGCGGGGAATGACAAGGGTATCGGTGAAGAGGGAGGAACCGCTTAAGGGGAGAACGTAGGCGAGATCGGGATTTTCTGGCATTAATTCGTTCGCATCGGAGGAGTAACACATCGCAACGAGCAGATCTCCGGTTAACATGGGATTGCGCCATGCGTCCGAAGTAAAGGACGCGATCGCGGGTTTCAAACGTCTTAGTTTTTCGTAAGCTTGCCCAATTTCCTCCGGGTTGGTGGAATTGTAGGAATATCCCAAAGAGCGCAACACCGCGCCCATCACTTCGCGCACGTCATTGAGGAGCGTGATGCGCTTCGAGAGCAAGTCTTGGTATTCCCAGAAAAAATCCCAATCTTGGGGTAATTCCTTCAACTTAGCGCGATTGTAAATTAACCCCGTCGTTCCCCAACTTAAAGGAATGCTGTAGCGATTTTCAGGATCGTAAATCGGGTTGATAAAACGCTCGAACAAGCGATCGAACCCCACGATACGCGATCGCTCCAACTCCGTCAATAACCCCAAAGTCGCCATTTTTTGCACCATGTAGTCCGAGGGGTAGATAATACTGTAAGCACCGCCGCCGCTGGCTTGGATGCGCGCGAGCATCGCTTCGTTAGAATCAAAAACATCGGCAATGGCGCGAATTCCCGTTTGCTGCTCGAAGCGAGCGAGCAAATCGTCATCGATATACCCCGCCCAAGTGTAAATGTACAATTCGTTCCCAGATGTTTGAGCGACAGGCTGGGCGCTAACGCTCGCAAGCGTCCAACCGCATCCCGAAAGTGCAAGTCCCGAGAGTGCGGCAGAAGAGAGTAAAAATTGACGGCGTTTCACAAAGATTTGAGGTGGGAGATATTAAGAATATTGAAGCACGAGAGACCTGGTAGTAAAAAGAGCGATCGCGGGTAAATTGGCTTTAAAATAATCGTTTCGAGAGTTGACTAAAGCGCGATCGCAGGAATTTTTCTTCACTGCCGCAGCACTTCCCATCAACTACTCTAACGGAGTGGGGACAGCAGTCCCAACAGAAGCGTTAGAATCGAGGGCGTGCGAGCGAGAAAGCGCCTGCTGAAACCTTCGAGCTTGCATCCATGCAATCCGCTACCTACCCCGTCACCTTATTTCAAGAGGCGTGAATCACCATTCAATGACAAACTATTATTTTGACGACGCAAGTAACGGCCGCAGATCCTTTGAACTTCCCGGGGCAAAACCGCATTATAATCCCGATCGCCCCGGACAAGTCGAGCATATTTTTCTCGATTTAACCCTCGATCTTCCCCAACAAATTCTTCAAGGAACTTGTACGATTTCTCTCAAGCCCGTTCGTGCTAACCTTCGACATTTAACGTTAGATGCCGTCGATCTGAATATTAAATCGGTTACAGTGGGAAGTATCGCCCAGCCTTTTGAATATGACGGCGAATACTTGCAGATCGAACTGCTCGAACCGCCGGGAGACAAAACATTCAATCTCGCGATCGCTTATTCCCTCGAACAACCCCAACGCGGTATTTATTTCATCCAGCCCGACGAACACTATCCTAACAAACCAACGCAAGTTTGGACTCAAGGAGAAGATGAAGATTCTCGCTTCTGGTTTCCCTGCTTTGACTATCCCGGGCAATTGGCAACTTCCGAAATTCGCATCCGCGTTCCTCAGCCCTATCTGGCTATTTCTAACGGCAAACTTATCGCCACGGAAACGGGACAAAAAGATACCATTTATCACTGGAAGCAAGAACAAGTTCATCCCAGTTATTTGATAACTTTAGCCGTTGGTAACTTTGCCGAGATTCAAGATAAATGGAAAAAAATACCAGTCACCTATTACGTTGAAAAAGGGTGGGAAAAAGAAGCCAAGCTCAGTATGGGCAGAACGCCGGAAATGATGAGCTTTTTGAGCGCAAAATACGGCTATCCCTATCCCTTCCCAAAATACGCGCAGATTTGCGTCGATGACTTCATTTTTGGGGGGATGGAAAATACCTCCACGACCATTTTAACCGATCGCTGTTTATTAGACGAGCGCGCGGCAATCGATAACGATCGAACCGAAAGTTTAGTCGTCCACGAACTCGCCCATCAATGGTTTGGCGATCTCGTTGTAATTAAGCATTGGTCGCACGCTTGGCTAAAAGAAGGTGCGGCATCTTATTCAGAAGTTCAATGGACGGAATTCGCTTACGGAAAAGATGACGGCGCGTATTACCTCCTCAATGAAGCGCGCAGCTATCTATCAGAAGATCGCTCCCGCTATCGCCGTCCGATGGTAACTCACATTTATCGAGAAGCGATCGAACTTTACGATCGCCATCTGTACGAAAAAGGTGCTTGTGTCTACCACATGATCCGTGCCATTCTCGGCAACGAACTCTTCGATAAAACTATTAAAACTTTCCTGCACGATAACGCCCATAAAACGGTAGAGACGATCGATTTATTGCGCGCGATTGAAAAATCAACGGGAAGAAATTTAGCCTTTTTATTCGATCAATATGTGTTCCGTGGCGGTCATCCCGATTTTAAAGTATCCTACGCTTGGGATAGCGAAAACAAACTCGCCAAGGTAACAGTCAAACAAACCCAAGCGAAAGAGAATGAAGGAAAAGTTGAAGACTTATTCGAGCTAACAATTCCGATCGGCTTTGGATATGTTTCAGAAAAGGGCAAAAAAGTCAAGCAGCCGCAGATCGAAGAATTTTCGATTCGCCTCGATCGCATCGAACAAAGCTTCTACTTCCCGCTCAAAGAAAAGCCGCAATTTTTCAGCTTCGATACGGGCAATGCCTTCTTAAAAACCGTGTCGCTCGACTATGGAATGCCGGAGCTAAAAGCCCAACTCAAGCACGATCCCGACGCGATCGGTCGAATTTATGCTGCGATCGCGCTTGCCAAAAAAGGTGGCTTAGAAGTAACGAAAGCGCTAGCCGAAGCCTTAACCCACGATCCGTTCTGGGGCGTGCGCGTTGAAGTTGCCAAACAATTAGCTAAATTGAAACTCGATCGCGCCCTGAAAGCCTTGATTTCCGGATTAAAAGATGAGGATGCACGGGTGCGGCGAGCGGTAGTAGAATCCCTCGGCAAATTCAAGCGAGAAGAAAGCTATAAAGCGGTTAAAAAAGTCGCACAGAAAGGCGATCCCAGTTATTACGTTGAAGCCGCAGCAATTCGCATCTTAGGCAGTACGATCGCGGGAAACTTGAAGGATAAACAAGAAGAAGTTCTGCAATTTTATCAAACCGTATTGCAAGAACGGGCGGGGTGGAATGAAGTTATTCGCTGCGGTGCGATCGCGGGATTAAGCCAAATGAAAACTTCGCCCGTCGCCGCCGACACCATCGTTGAATATACCCAACTCGGCGTTCCTCAGCCCCTTCGTCTCGCTGCCATTCGCGCTTTGGGGGCAGTCGCAAGCGGACAAACGCCCGAAAAAGTCGAGGAGATTTTAGAACAACTCGATGCTTTAGCCGCAGAAACCTTTTATTTAACTCAAGTCTCTGTTAGCAGCGCCCTCGGACAAATGCAAGTTCCCGGCGCGATCGATATTCTTCATTCCCTCGCCGAACAAACCCCCGATGGACGAGTTCGCCGTATTGCCGAAGAAGCAATTTCGAGAGTTCAAAAGAACCTCAGCGAGGACAAAAACTTAAAGCAACTGCGCGACGATCTCGAACGCCTCAAACAGGAAAATCAAGACCTAAAGAGTCGTTTGGAAAAACTAGAAGCACAGAAGAAATGATGGATAATTGATAATTGACAATGGATAATTGATAACGGATGAATGGCCCTGATTTAAGGCTGGTGGGCGCTGCCCACCCTATAAAATTATCGTAGAGACGTTGTATACAACGTCTCTACAGGCAATTTGTTCTTTCTTAAGTCAGTGCCATTCGATAACGGATAATTGACAACGGCAATTGAGGTTGCGGCAAAAATGATGTGAAAGCTTTTGCCAGTCCATCTGGTAGTGGCGCAACCTTTCCGAGGGCAGCTATATTTTTGAATTCTTCAAAGGTAGGGACGTTATATATAACGTCCCTACAGGATATAGCAATATATAACGTCCCTACGGGGAAATTTAGGATTATAGGTGTTACGAACTCAGCGCCGTAAAACGCCGATCGCGCGCTTGAATCGTTTCCGCATAAAGGGCTTCAACGCGGGAAATATTACGGCTAAGCGTATACCGTTCTAAAGCGCGCTGGCGGGCTTTGCGCCCTAAAATAGCGGTGAATTCGGGTTGATCCCGCAGCACGGGCAGCAGCGTTTTGAGTTGCGTCGCAACCCCCTGGGTATCGAGGACGATCCCCGCCCCATCTTCAATCGCTTCCGCATCCGCCCCCGCATCAGTCGCGACGCAAGCGACACCGCACGCCATTGCTTCGAGGAGAGACAGGGATAAGCCTTCGACGAGGGAGGGCAAAATAAAGACATCAGCGGCGCGCAAGATGTCGATGCGGCGGTTTTCGTCGGCTTCAAATCCGAGCCAAATAATCCCCCGATCTTCGCCGTAGAAGGGCATTAGAGAGGAAGTCAGCGGACCATCGCCAACGATCGCGAGTTTGCAGCGATCGCCCATTTCCGAAGCCACCCAGCCCCGCAACAGCGCCTCAATGTTTTTTTCTGGGGCGATGCGCCCTTGGTAAACAAACAGGCGTTCGGCACCAATTTCGCTTTTAAAGCTCGAGAAACCGGGGGAGTATTTTTGTACGTCTACGCCGTTAGGAATGACAGCAACGCGATCGCGCGGTACACCCAAGCGCACGAGTAAGTCGCGCTGAAGTTGAGAAAAGACGATGGTGCTATCGTAATTCGCCAGGAAAGGAGCGTAAAGTTGGTAAGTTAAAAATTGGGTGCTGGATTTAAGATTCCGCAGTTTGCTATCGAAGGGAGGGTGAAAGGTTGCCACCAAGGGCAAATTCAGTTCTTCGCAAATTTCGGGAAGGCGAAAATCCAGCGTTGAGAGGGTGAGGGAAGCGTGAACGAGATCGGGCTTGAGTTTTTGCAGCGATCGCACGAAGACTCGACTCGATCGCAGCGTCGGGATCGTATAAACTTGCGATTTGTACAAAAACGGCAAAGCCACTTCGGGGCAGTCGGGACGCTGTTCTGGGGTTGTTTCTTCTTGGGCGAAATGAAGAAAACTCACCTGATAGTCCCGCTCGAGCAGAGCGTTGGTGATTTCTCGACCGTAGGTAACATTGCCGCAGAATGGCGATTTTTTTCCTAACCAGGCGATGTGCATTCGATTTAAAAGGCAGCGTTATTAAAGGGTATATCTTAAAAGAGGAATGCAGCCTTAACTGTACTTTAAATCGAGCCACTGCTGGTCGATCGCGATTTTGCTGCTCCTGTACGGGAAATATACCAGGTTAAGAGTCCGCCAGCTAGAGCAATAGCCGCTAAACCGAGCAAAACCCAGGATAACCCGAAAAAGGTTTCGGCTGCCCCCGCCAGCGCTAAGGGGAGACTCAAGGCAATATTAACAGCATTATTTTGCAACCCAAAGACTTTGCCGCGCATTTCTTCGGGAGTTTCCGCTTGAATAGTGGTTTGCATCGGCACGCCAACGAAGGCAGCAAATACGCCCAAAAACGCGATCGCCACTAAAGTCAGACCGAGGCTGTGGGTAGACAGCGACAGCATCGCCAGCGATCCCGCCACCCCAAACGCTCCCCAACGACTCAGAAGCGTGTGAGAGAATTGCTGTCCCCAATGTCCGAGGACAAACGCACCGCAACCCATCCCCAAACCAGCTACCGCCAGCAGGAAGCCGAATTGCTCTGCTTTCATTCCGGGGAGCATTTCCGCTAAACGCACGGCGAGAACGGCGAGGGCGGCGAAGATCGAGAATAATATCGTCAGTTGAATCAGAGCATTGCGGACGCGGCGATTTTTACCCAAGTAGCGCAGTCCGTCGCGAATATCCTCAAAAACGTGGGGACGTTCTCGTTCCAACATTTCCCGCTTTTCGCCCGTGTTCAAAAGCAGCAGGATCGCTCCCGCGATCGCGTAAGCCCCCCCAACCACCAATTCTTTTCCGAAATCCCTCGGAAACCCGACTGCATGAAATGCGTCCCCTGTCAACCCCAAAAGCGGTTCTCCGACCGCAAAGCCGACAATTAGCAACGCCATCATCGTGGTTGTATAGAGGGAGTTAGCGGGGAGGAGATGTTCGCGATCGACAATTAACGGTAGGGCTGACTGTTCGGCGGGGGAGAAAAATTGCGTCAGCGTCGAAACCAGGAACGTCACCCCCAGCAGCATCCAAAAACCCACAGGCAAATTGAGAAACGGTTTGGCTTGTTGCGAAATCCCAAACAGCAACGGAAGCGATAGCACCAACGCACCGCGCAATAGATTAGAAAGAACCAAAACTTCTCGCTTCAACCAGCGGTCTACAAACGCCCCAGCTAGCGAACCAAACAGAACCGCCGGAATCGTAAACGCTACCATAATCGCCGAAACCCAACCGCTAATCGTCTGATTTTCGGCTTGAAAATGACTGGCAATCAGGGCAATCATTAGCACCAAATAGACTTTATCTGCCAGTTGCGAGAAAATTTGTCCGCTCCAGAGAACCAGAAAGCGCCGATTTTTTAAAACCGGGCCGAATCCGCGTTTGGGGGGCGGTGTTGGCAATTCTGGCGGCAGGTGGGGATCGGCGGGCGCGCGTTCCCGGGCTTCGTCGTCATCGTTAGGCAGAGGTAAAAGTTCCTCGGATTCAAAAAGTTGCATTGTTAACGATCGCTAGGGTGGGTTATCGGAGAAGATGCTGAATTTTAGTCGGGACGGGTTGCAAAAAATTCATGTTGTTGTTAATCGCAAAGGTTTGGGTAAACCCGCTCCTAAAAAGCCTTGGGGAAGCAGCAAGAAATGTCTTTAAAAGTCAGATAAGAATAAAGTATCGAGCAAGACCGCAGAACGAATTGATTTACCCAAATGATACTGCGTATAATCCCGAAGGATTCGCTCGACCGATAACCATCCGCCTCGAACATCTTGCACCTCGAGCGACGGCACGAGATCGCTCGCGGCGAGTTGCTGGAGCAGAGAGAGTTCTAAACTGTTGAGGAAATAGGATTTGCGCGTTGGTGCTTCGCCTTCGACAGCTTCTGCATCCTCTCGAAAAATTCCTCCCGCTTCAACGTTAAATTGTACCCGCCAATGGGGATCGCTGAGATCGGGAACCAGGGATCGCCCGCTAACGCGACAGTTTTGCACTTCCGGCGCAAAACCAGCATTCGCCAATAAATGGAAAATTCCCTGCGCGAGATGGGAAAGAATCGCGGCGGGATCGCAAGGCGAACTGAGGACGACGCGCTCGATACGGCGCAAATGTTCGTTTAGCAACTCATACAACTCGACTTGGGGTTGCTCGCTCAAACCCAACCCGAGGGCGAGTTCGGCTAAATATTGACTCGCGGCTAACTTGCTTAAATCTTTGCTCAAACCGGGGTAAGACTCGCGCGTTTCCGCCTGAACAATTTTATCGAGCGATCGCCCTTTTACCACCAACAATTCATTAACCACAAATAACTCAGAACGCCCTCGCAAGCTTGACTTTGGCTTCCTCGCTCCCGGCGCAACCGCTCGCACCAGACCGTATTCTGAGGTTAGCACCGTCAGCAGGCGATCGCTTTCCCCCAAAGGCATAGTTTTTAAGTTGATTCCCGTCGCTTTATAGGTTCGCTCCATCAGGGCTAAATCGAGATAAATTAAGGTCGCGCGAAAGTTCTGAAACCTTTGATACTTCTCGATTATACGCCGATCGTTCTGCGATTAGCCGAGGCTGCCAATACGGTTATTACGCCATTTTAGGTTGGTGAATCGGAATTTCAATTTTTAAAGTCGCGCCCTGTTCCGGAGCCGAAATGCAGTCTAATTTGCCCCGATGTTTGTCAACGATAATTTGATAGCTAATCGATAAACCCAGTCCGGTTCCCATTCCGACGGGTTTAGTGGTAAAGAACGGATCGAAGAGTTTTTGGCGAACGGTTTCCGGCATCCCCGGGCCATTATCCGCGATTGAAACCGCCACCCACTCTTCAGAAAGGCGCTCGGTGGTAATCTTAATGCAAGCGGTTGTCTCGCTCTCTCGTTTATCCCAGTTGCTATCCGTTTCCAACGCTTCAATCGCATTACTCAAAATATTGAGCAAAACTTGATTGAACTGTCCGGCATAACATTCTACTAAGGGGAGCGTTCCATAGTTTCGCTGCACTTGAATATTACGAAGTCGGTGTTGCAAAACTAACAAGGTACTGTCGATCCCCTCATGAAGGTTGACCGGCTTCATGGCGGATTCGTCGAGGCGAGAAAAATTGCGCAGCGACAGAACGATCTTGCGAATGCGATCGCTTCCCACTCTCATCGAAGCGAGAAGTTTCCAGAGATCGTGCATCGCAAAATCCAGTTCGATTTCCTCAATTTTTTCCTCTATTTCGGGTGTGGGATTGCTATAAGTTTTTCGATACAATTTAACCAGTTCGATCAATCCACCGATGTAAATTTTGGCATGGCTGATATTGCCATGAATAAAGTTAATGGGATTATTAATCTCGTGAGCGATTCCGGCTACCATTTGCCCCAAACTCGACATTTTTTCGGTTTGAATCAGTTGGGCTTGAGTTCTTTGGAGTTCGCTTAGGGTACGTTCTAGTTCTTGGGTTCGCTGGCGCAGAGCATCTTCAGCTTGTCTGCGACGAAGACCGATGACAATCTCGTCGGAAGCAATATTTAAAGCCTCAATGGTTGTTTCGGGCAGTTCTTGTCTTGAAAAGAGCGCGATAACGCCGATCGCGCTACCCTCCACCATCAAAGGATAACCGGCAAAGGCGACCAAACCTTCGCGTTCGGCCCATTCGCGATCCACGAAAGGATCGTTGAAAACATCATTAGTCAGATAGGGTTCGCCTCGCTCGGCAATTTTACCAATTTTATACTGACCGAGAGGAATGCGACCGTGCGATCCGTCGAGATGTGTATA
Organism: Oscillatoria sp. FACHB-1406; assembly: GCF_014698145.1. NCBI lineage: Bacteria > Bacillati > Cyanobacteriota > Cyanophyceae > Oscillatoriales > Oscillatoriaceae > Oscillatoria > Oscillatoria sp. FACHB-1406. Next base: position 113,936 of record NZ_JACJSM010000018.1, read on the forward strand.
AAGCCCCGAACTCGCTTGCAGTTCTAAGACTCGATCTTCAGGATTCAGCGTCCAGATTCGCGCAAAGGCAGCGTTGAGATGGCGGACGGCCGCTTCCGTACAGCGAGACAGCATCCCTGAAATGTTCTCTTCTTGGGTGAGGGCTGCATCGACATCAGCGCGAAAGGCTGCAAGCTTTGCCTTTTCTTCCAATTTAACTTCTGCTGCCTTGAGATTGCTGATATCCCGCACAATGGTTGAAATGGATTTGGGCGTACCATCCTCCGTTCTGTGAACGATAATCACCTGCGAGACCGGAATTTCTCGACCTTCGACATCGAGGAACGCCGTTTCTCCCTGCCAAATTCCATCCCGCATTGCGCTCGGAATGCCTTCCTCTTGCACGATATCGAGCGCCCATTGCGGGTGAGAGGAGGCAACAGTCAGTCCAGCAAGCTCTTGTTCTGGGGCTAAACCGAGCATTCTTCGCCAAGCGCCATTTAGATAAAGCGCGTTTCCTTGAAGATCGGCGTTGCCCACAAAATCGGATGTTGATTCGATAATTTGATTCAATCGGTCTCGGTCGGCTTCGGCTCGTTTGCGATCGCTGATATTACGAGAGATGACCATGACTTCTTCAGAACTCACCGCCGAAAAGCGCGCCTCGTAATCGAGCAATTCACCGTCGATGGTCAGTTGATATTCAAAGGATTCCAGTTTCCGCGTTTCTAGAGCGCGCGCCGTATAAGCGAGGGTAAGGTCTGCTAGAAATTCCGGGACTAGGGTGCGAACATTACGACCGATCAGTTCCTCAATGGGTAGAAGCATGGGTTCCGAGGCCGGAGCGATGAGATCGAGATAGTTTCCATCGCGATCGATGCAAAACATGAGATCGGGGATGGCTTCGATAAAAGCGCGATTCCTGGCTTCGCTGGCGGCTAGGGCGGCCTCGGCTCGTTTGCGATCGCTGATATTGCGGACGACGACCAATACTTCCTCAGCATTGACCGCAGCACAGCGGGCTTCGTAGTCTACAATGCGCTCTCGGACGGGCAGTTGATATTCAAAACATTCTAGCTGCCGCGTTGCTAGGGCTTGCCGAGCGTAAGTTAGGGTTTGCTCGGCGATCGATTCCGGTAGAGAGTTACGGACATTGCTACCAATTAATTCTTCTGCCGGTATGAGAAGTTCGGAGCGCGGCGCGACAAAATCCAGAAAGGTTCCGTTGCGATCGAGGCGAAACATCATATCGGGCAGGGCTTCGACAAAAGCACGATTTCGGGCTTCGCTAGCTGCGAGGGAGGCTTCAGCTTTTTTGCGATCGGTAATATCGTAGGTAACAATGCCGACGAGTAAAGATTGGCTCGCTTGTTGGTGGAGGGGAAAGTAAGAAACTAATTGAGTGCGAATATTACCCGGAATTCCGTACCCCTCGTCGGTCGCTTCGATTCCTAAAACGGGTTCGCCTGTTGCTAAAACCTGCCGACAGACTTTTTCGATTTCAGGGGCGACGAGCGGTGGAATCATTTCCGCGATCGGTTTGCCGATGTGTTCGGCTAAGGGTTTGCTGTTAAGTGCTGCTAAGGTTTCGTTAAGGTTTAGGTAGCGCAATTGCGCGTCGATAATCGCAATCCCAACAGGAGAAGCCGAGATAAAGGTATTAAACAGTTCTTGCCGATCGTGTTCTTGCAGTGTCGCTTCTGGGATAGGCTCGACGGGTTGGGAAGTTTCGCCTTCCGGTTCCCGCTCTAAGACTTCGATCTTACCGACCAATCGCGCTCCGCGATCGCGATCTTCCTCAATGAATGTTCCTTGGTGTTCGAGCCAGCACTTCTGAGCGTCGGGCAAAATCCAGCGATATTCGAGAGTAAAGCGTCCTCGTTCCTGAATCGCTCGCTCCCAACGCCGCGCTAAAGTTTCTCGTTGTCTGGGGCAAATTTGCTCTAAAAATTGTGCGTAACTCTCGGGCAAATCCTCCAGAGACCTCTCTAACAAAGAACTGCAACTGTTCGACCAGCTAAAGCGATCGCTCCCGATACAATACTCCCAAACACAGCTTTTACAGGCTTCAAGGGCAAGTTCGAGCCATTCCTCACGAGCCGATCTCGATGCACTCGAGGAACGAGATTCGTCACCCCTAGGGGGGAATTCGCGCGAAATTTTAAGCGTGTCTGAAGGAGTTGACTCATGGGTCATATTGAGGAAGGCTAGTGCGCTATATCTTGTTTTAACCTTTAGCTACTCGCGATCGCAACGCATTTTCTCTATCTAGCTAAGAGCTTTAATTGTTACTGTATGTTTAATCATACACTCGCGGTTGAAATACCGATTGAAGAAGGCTCCTACTACCAAAGAGCAGGAGCCTTTAATTTTTTTGCCTAAACTGGTTAAGCTATCCGATTGGAGAACTTAGTCGAGGTCGGGCATGAAAAGAACGGGTTCGTTAACGCGATCGATTCCCTTCTCGAAACCAGCAGCAGCAGCGCGAGCGCGTCCTGCGTGCCACCAGTGACCGATTAAGAAGAAGAACGCCAAAACGAAGTGAGAGGTTGACAGCCAAGCGCGAGGGTTCACGTAGTTAAACGCATTCGGCTCGGTGATGATGCCGCCCACAGAGTTCAGAGAACCGTTCGGAGCGTGAGTCATGTACTCAGCAGCGCGGCGCAATTGCCAAGGCTGAATATCATTTCTCAGTTTGTCTAAATCCAGACCGTTCGGTCCGCGTAGCGGTTCGAGCCAAGGGCCTCGGAAATCCCAGAAGCGCATGGTTTCACCACCGAAGATGATTTCGCCCGTCGGAGAGCGCATCAGATATTTACCCAGACCGGTCGGACCTTGAGAAGAACTGATGTTCGCACCCAAACGTTGGTCGCGAGCGAGGAAGACCATTGCTTGCGCTTGAGAAGCTTCTGCGTTGGTCGGACCGTAAAATTCGCTCGGATAAGCCGTGTTATTGAACCAAACCATACAAGAGGCGATAAAGCCCATCATCGAGAGCGCCGCCAAACTGTAAGACAGATAAGCTTCGCCCGACCAGATTAAAGCGCGTCGCGCCCAAGCAAAAGGCTTGGTCAAAATGTGCCAAATCCCACCAGCAATACAGATTAAGCCAACCCAAATATGACCGCCGATGATGTCTTCCATGTTATTGACACCGACAATCCAACCTTCGCCACCAAACGGAGCTTTAGTCAGATAGCCGAAGATAACCGCCGGGTTCAAAGTGGGGTTGCTGATAATCCGCACATCGCCACCGCCCGGGGCCCAGGTATCGTACACGCCGCCAAAAGCCATTGCTTTTGCCACGAGTAACAACGCACCCAGTCCCAACAGGATTAAGTGGTAGCCAATGATGTTGGTCATTTGGTTTTTGTCTTTCCAGTCGTAACCGAAGAAAGACGAATACTCTTCTAAGGTTTCCGGACCGCGCACGGCATGATAGATACCGCCTAAGCCCAAAACCGCAGAAGAAATTAAGTGAAGAACGCCAATGACGAAGTAAGGGAAAGTATCGATGACTTCGCCGCCAGGACCAACCCCCCAACCGAGGGTAGCCATATGAGGCATCAGAATGAAGCCCTGTTCGTACATGGGCTTTTCGGGGACGTAGTGGGCGACTTCAAAAATAGTCATCGCACCCGCCCAGAAGACGATTAAGCCAGCATGAGCGACGTGAGCGCCCAGCAATTTACCGGAGAGATTGATGAGACGAGCGTTACCAGACCACCAGGCAAAGCCGGTAGATTCGATATCGCGACCGCCCGCACCAGCCATTGATGTGTTAGAGAGCGTTACCACGCGGTAGTACCTCCTCGGGGAATACAAACTTCTGATGGGGTTGGTCTTGGGGAGCCAACCAAGCCCGCATACCTTCGTTCAACAAGATGTTTTTGGTGTAGAAGGTTTCAAATTCTGG